>NZ_ARZA01000256.1 GCF_000387765.1 Caldisalinibacter kiritimatiensis | reverse complement strand
ATAAAATAGACGAAAAGTAGTGGGCAAAGATAAAGCGGCCTACGGCCGCATTTTTTATTGAAATATTGTATGGGTTATGTTACTCTATACATAGACACATTTAAATATATCTATATGTAATGGGAGGGGATATACGTATGAAAGAAAAAGTTGAAATATTTAAAGCTTTAGCGGACGTTAATAGACTTATGATTTTAGATATGCTTTCATGTGGAGAAATGTGTGCATGTGAAATAATAGAAGGGTTAGAGCTCACTCAGCCGACTATATCTCATCATATGAAAATATTACAGAAAGCAGGTCTAGTAAAAGGAAGAAAAGAAGGAAAATGGATGAAATATTCTATAAACAACGATAATATTGACGAATTATGTAACTATATTAAATACTTAACTTCTGATAAAGAAGATTGTATTTGTAAAAAGGTAAGCACAAGCTGCAAATTAAAATAATATTTAGAGGAGGGAAGCGCTGATGGAAAAAGTAAAAGAGCAATCAACAGGTTTAGATTTTTTCGGAAAATATTTATCAATTTGGGTTGCCCTTTGTATATTAGTTGGAGTTGTAATAGGACAGTTATTACCTATTATTCCACAAAACTTAAGTAAACTTGAATATGCTAATGTATCAATTCCAGTAGCAATTTTAATTTGGCTTATGATATATCCTATGATGCTGAAGGTTGATTTCAATAGTATTATTGAAGCTACTAAAAAGCCTAAGGGTCTTACAGTAACTTGTGTTGTAAACTGGCTTATTAAACCCTTTACAATGTATTTGATTGCAAATTTTTTCTTGAATGTTGTTTTTAAATCCTTTATAAGTCAAGAGTTAGCTTCTGAATATTTGGCTGGAGCGATTCTTTTAGGAGCAGCTCCATGTACAGCTATGGTGTTTGTATGGAGCCATTTAACAAAAGGAGACCCTGCTTACACAGTTGTACAAGTAGCGGTAAATGATATAATACTTTTATTTGCATTTACACCAATTGTTGCATTACTTCTTGGGGTTAGTAATGTAACTATACCATATGATACATTATTTCTGTCTGTTGTATTATTTGTTGTTATTCCACTTGCAGGAGGTTATTTATCTAGAAAATATATAATTAAGAATAAAGGAGAAGAATATTTCCAAAAAATATTCTTAAAAAAGTTTGACAATATAACTATCATAGGGCTTTTACTAACATTAATCATAATCTTTTCATTCCAAGGAGAAGTAATTATAAACAACCCACTACATATAGCTTTAATAGCAGTACCACTTATAGTTCAAACTTTCTTTATTTTTTCATAGCTTATGGGTGGGCTAAACTATGGAAATTACCTCATAATATATCAGCACCTGCTTCAATGATTGGAGCAAGTAATTTCTTTGAATTAGCTGTTGCAGTAGCAATATCTCTTTTTGGTCTTGAATCAGGAGCAGCTTTAGCAACAGTTGTTGGAGTATTAGTAGAAGTACCATTAATGCTAACTCTTGTGAAGATAGCAAATAATACAAGACACTGGTTTAACTAACAATAAAGTATTTTAATGATGAGGAGGAAAACTATGAAGAAAAAAGTGGCTTTTATTTGTGTTCATAACTCATGTAGGTCACAAATGGCAGAAGCTTGGGCAAAACATTTAGGAAGTGATGTACTAGAAGTATATTCTGCAGGCACTGAAGAATACCCAGAGGTTAAACCTAAAGCAGTTCAAGTTATGGAAGAAGTGGGTATTGATATGAGTGGCCATTACCCTAAACTATTAACTGATATACCTGAAGAGGTGGATTATTTAATTACTATGGGCTGCGGAGTAGTTTGCCCATATATACCATGTGAGCATCAAGAGGACTGGGGCCTTGAAGACCCATCAGGGGGTCCAATTGAGGGCTTTAGAAAAACAAGGGATATTATTAAAGAAAAGGTTGTTGAGCTTATAGAAAAAGCAAAAAAGGAAATGGAATAAAAATCAAGGGTTTTAATAGCCCTTGATTTTATTTTTTGCCAAACATCAAAGGCATATATAGATTATTTTACTAACTAATGAAGGATATAAGGGAAAAATATAGAAATTATAAAGAAGTACTAAAAAATACATCAAATTATTCAAAAGGTAGTAAAGTTAAATTTACTTTTGAGTCGTTGCAAAGGGGGGAAATAAAATGGCTACAAATATTTACTTGGTAAGACATGCTGAGGTTAAATATATTCCAGATGATTTAATAAGACCATTATCTGAGAAGGGTAGAAAAGATGTTGAGAAAGTTACAAGCTTTTTTAAAGATAAGCTAATTACTAAAATAGTATCAAGTCCCTATTTGAGAGCGATTGACACAATAATTGGTGTTGCACTAGATAAAAATATTGAAATAGAAAAGATACACGATTGTAGAGAAAGAAAAGTAGCTAATGAGTTTATTGAAGATTTTGAGTCTTTTATAAACCAACAATGGGAGGATTTTGATTTTCACTTAGAAGGTGGTGAATCTTTAAATCAAGTACAAAAGAGGGGTATTAATGTTATATTTGATTTATTGGAAAGATATGAAGGTGAAAATATAGTGCTTGGAACCCATGGAACTTGGTTGTCAGTTATTTTAAATTATTTCGACAAAAGCTATGATTTTAGTTTTTGGAAGACACTTAAAATGCCAGATATAGTTTTATTAGTTTTTAATGAAAAAGAGCTACGAAAGATTAAGAGATTTGAAATATAGTATTATATATATTAAATAGTGATTATGATAAACTATATTCTCTTAATGTAAATTAAAGCTGATTAATAAGAGTTTTGGTGGTGAACAAATGCTAAAGTCCATATATAAGAAAGTAATATTTGTTTTATTAGGATTGATGTTACTAGTTGTTGGATATATTTTTTCTGGGATTTTCAACTCAAAAATAGGGCTACTTTCAATATTTGTTTTAGCTATTTTATTGGGTACATTAGTTATGTACTTAACAAAAAATCCAATAAACAACTTAATAATGACTCTTGCCTCTACAATACTATTTGTATTTATGGCGATTTATTTAGTGTTTTTCAAACATGCATATATCTTCGACAGAGAAAATCTAATGATTTATTTACTAACCTACGTTGGTCTTAATATACCAGTTATAGTTTATAAATTTTTAGAACCTGATACTTTAAACTTTAATGATTATATTAAGTACTTAAGTTATTATTTTATATCAAGTTATTTTATTCTTTTATCATATTTTTTATTTTTTTATTATAGAGTTAGAATTTATACTAGAGGAATAAGCTTACAACCATTTAAAACGATAACACCCTATTTAACTAATGCAGCCTATGTAAACAGTAGAATTGCTATAATAAATATATTTGGTAACATTTTGCTTTTTATACCAATTGGTTTTATAGTGGGAATTCACATAAAGAATGCATACAAAAGCTTAATTGTATTATTATCGATACCAATAATAATTGAAATAGTGCAATATATTAGTGCTACTGGTATTAGTGATATTGACGATGTAATTCTTAATTTTATAGGTGAATTAATTGGACTTAGTACGCTTCTAACTATAGAATGGCTTTATAAAAAGAGACATAAGAACATAAATGAGTTAATGTTTAAGATATAATAATGGAACCCTTAACGGGTTCCATTAGATGCCCATTTTATTGATGAATAAACATTTGAGTCCAGTAAGGTGTACCTTGATTGTTAACAGCATATCCTACACCTATTTGTGAGAAGTTAGGTGATAATATATTTCTTCTATGACCAGGAGAATTCATCCAACCTTTCATTACATCTTCTGGTGTTCTGTATCCCATTGCAATGTTTTCACCTGCATAAGAGTAATTAATACCAAAGTCTTTCATCATCTTAAATGGACTACCATAAGTTGGAGATGTGTGACTGAAGTATCCCACTTGAGCCATATCTTTAGATTTGAAACGTGCAACCCTTGATAGTTCCCAATTATATGCAAGTGGCTTTAATCCATGTTTTGCTCTTTCAGCATTTACTAATCTAATAACTTCCATTTCCTTTGCTTTTACATCATCAAAATTAGGGATGTTGATTCTTTGACCTGGATATATTAAGTCTGGATTTTCTAGATGAGGGTTAGCATTAATTATTTCTGATAATCCAACTTCATAACGTACTGCTATTTTCCATAAAGTATCTCCATATCTAACTGTATGAACAGTTTTTATATCAGTTTGTGCAAAGCTTGTACTCATATATGCAAATAATAAAACAACTATAATCCCAGTGAAAACAAATTTCTTTAAAATTTTATTCATGATTAAAACCTCCTTCATTTTATTATGAGGTCGGCCTTTTATCATAATGGGAAGATTTTGATAAGGTCATTTACTAGAAAAGACATATATCGAGTATAACATTTATATTACTATAAATTAAGTTGTAATTTTTACATAGAAGGGAAAATATAGGTGATTATAGAAGTAGAATATAGAAAAGAAAATACTCCACATTAAAAATACAAAATTAAGAAAAATTCGAATAAATTTATGCAACTATTTGTTTAAAATAGAGTCTATATATATTGATAGGGGATTATAGAATAGGAGTTAGTGAGATTAAATAGGAGGAATTAATTTGAATAAAAAAACATTAAAAATAATAATTGTTTGTGCTTCAATTACTTTTATATTGTTAACTGGATGTGCAAGTAAAGAGACAAAAGTAGGATTAAAGGTTTATAATTGGAGTTCTAGCATAGGGGCTGAAAATGGGAATAGCTTAGATAAAACTAGATATTCATATTATATAGACATAACAAATGAAAATCCTAAATCTCTATATATAAAATCAGTAGAGCCTATTATCAGTGAAAATATTAAGGATAAAGTTTTAAAAGCAGAAATAGTAGAAGTAAATAAACATATTAATTCTAATGAAACTATTGAAGTTGAAGGAAAAATAATTATTGATACTAAAGGTCTAAATAAAACAGATATCATAGAGCTTGAACCTTTTATTACAGATATAAAGGTTATAACAGAAGAAACTATAAACTTAAACTATAAATTAAAGTAAATTACAAAAGGGAGAAATGAATAAATGAAAACAAAAATTAGTTTAATTACAATATGGACTAATAATATAGATAAAATGAAGGAGTTTTATAATAAGGTACTTGGATTTAAAATCAAGTTAGACCTTGGAGAATATTTGGAATTTGAAAATGATGGTGTTAGATTTGCTATCTGTATGAGAAAGGTTATGTATAATTATAGCCATGATTTTAAGAAAGAGTGTAGTGGTCAAATACTAGAATTAGCATTTCCATGTGAAAGTCCAGATGATGTAGATATTACATATGATAAGTTAATTTCAAAAGGGGTTAAAGGAATTCAACCACCGACAAATATGCCGTGGAATCAAAGAACAGTTTTGTTTGCTGACCCAGATGGAAACATCCATGAAATCTTTTCAGATTTAAATTAATTAGCATTTATTTATCAATTATGTTCAACAATTAAAGTAAATTCAAGGGGGATAAAAATGAATATATCAATAAAAGAACTTAATGATGATATGTTTATAATTACAGCTAAAATGGTTACAGAACTAATGAATTATCATAGAAAATTAAATAATGCTCCAAAAAAGTATTGGCATACACTTGAAGAAGGAAAAAAAGCTTTAAATGAATGGCTAAGTAAGGGAAGTGCTTATAACATCCTTTTGGATGGAGAAGTAGTAGGATTTTTATATGTTAGATATGGAGGACAAGATGTAGCTTGGTTAGAAGACTTATATATTGCAGAAGAATACAGAGGAAAAGGTATTGGAAGATATGCTATGAATAAATTAGACAAGATTATGGAGGAAAGAGGTATAGTTTCAATGTTTGTTGATGTTATACCACGGAATACAAGTGCAATGGAATTTTACACAGAATGTGGCTTTGACCACCTCAATTTAATTCAGTTAAGAAAGAATTATGATAAAAAATTGAATAAACAAGATGAAGTAGAAATATTAGGATTTAATTTAAAGAAGTATTAAATTAGAAATATAATAATTTTTTATTCATAAATAAGGAGGATGATTTTGGAGTCCAAAAAAATACGTAAGTTCAAGAAAATTATTATCCTATTAATAGTATTATTAATAATTAGCTCTTATTTTAATTATCAATATTATAGGTATAAACAGAAAGAAAGCTATAAATATGAAATTTTTTTAAATCATTTTTATTTCAGTGTAAACTATTCTATAAACATCTTAGATGAAATACTAAATGAGCAATTAATCAGTGAGCAATTAAATAAGAAAATTATGAGGTTAGTATATTTTTTAAATGAAGCTGACCATTTATTAAGTGAGAGTGCATTTTATATTGAAGGAGTAAATTCACGTGGTACAACATTTTTTAAATTAGTTTCTAACGTGATTTCATATGGAACAGAGTATGAAGGGAATAAAATTACTGCATTTTTAAATGACTATAAAATAAATCAAAGTGAAAGGGCATATTTAAGTGAATTGAAAAAATATCTTGAGGATATACATTCAAAGCTTTATTCAGATGAGACAGGACAAGAAAATCCTAACATTAGTAAATATGTATTTAATCATGAAATTATTCCTAGTGCTAATGAAGATTATATTTTATTGAACCAATATATAAACAGTAAATAGTATATTAAAGCCAATTAGAGGTGAATATATGCAGTATATTAAATTAGTAGCGCTTATTATACTAATCATATTAATAGCAATATTTTTATATTACGAGAATAATGCTATACAGATAACATATTACAACATAAAAAATCGAGACATACCTGAGGATTTTATAAACTATAAAATTGTACAATTATCAGACCTTCATAATAAAAGCTTTGGAGAAAATCAAGAAAAACTTGTGAAACTTGTGAAAAAAATAAATCCAAATATTATTGTTATAACGGGAGATATAATTGATAGACGAAGATATAATGAAACACCTAGTTTAATTCTTGTAAGTCAACTTACCCAAATAGCTCCTGTTTATTACGTTACCGGTAATCATGAAGAATGGTCTGGGAAATTTAATGACCTTGAAAAGAAGTTAGCTAAATATAAAGTAAATGTATTAAAGAATCAACGGGTAGAAGTAAAACAAGGAAATTCTAAAGTTAATATCATAGGTGTAAACGACTATGCATATTTTCAAAGCGTTATTGAATATAAACAAGTATTAGAGGATTTAACAAGCAAAATAAATAAATCAGATTTTACTTTATTACTTTCCCACAGGCCTGAGAAAATAAAATATTATAGTGAGTATCATATTGACCTTGCACTTACAGGTCATGCCCATGGAGGACAGATTAGATTACCTTTTATAGGTGGATTAGTAGCACCTGACCAAGGGCTAATACCTAAATATACAGGTGGTTTTTATGAAAAAGGTAACTTACAAATGATAGTAAATAGAGGCTTAGGTAATAGCTTATTTCCTCAAAGATTGTTTAATAGACCAGAAGTAGTGGTAATTACTTTAAAAAGAGAGTGAAAAAAGCTAATAGGAGGTGTTTATATGAATAAGAAAAGGATAATATCTATAGGTGTATTGATATTAGCGATAGTGGTATTTATTATAGGATTAAATATGATATTTAGTTCTGTTAATGTTGGACAAATAGAGGGAGCTGAAGCAATACGAAGACATGGCGGTTCAATGAGTACTGATAAATATCTTATTATTCTTGAATCCGCTATAGAAAATCATCGTACAAGTGGAATAATTGTATCACTTATAGGTGGTTTAGGAATTTTACTTAGTGGTGTAGGTGTGTATAAGGAATTTTAAGTAATATATAAACTTAACTTTTCTTAGTTCATGGGCAATATGGTCTGTAGCTTTATTAAAAACCTAAGGAATAGTTAATATATCATTTCCTAATGAATTAATTATACAAATTGGTAGTTATGCTTTTTTATTATCTTAATTCAAAATAAGAATATTATGTTTAATAAATTTAAGATAAAAGAAGATTAGTGTAAACCAAAATATTATTTCTAAATTTATAACAAGGGGGAATGGGGATGCATAAATATTTAATGGAGATGCTAGAATGTCCAATATGTCATAATGAACTTGACTGGACTATAAATAAAGAAAGTAAAGAAAGAATTATTGAAGGTGAAGCCTATTGCAATGCTTGTGGAGCAAGTTATCCTATTAAAGATGAGATTGGTATATTTTTAACACCTAAGTTACCACGTAATGACTTATGGGAGCAAGGTAGCACTCATTTAACTGAATATCTAAAGGAAAATCCTAAAATTGAAAAACAGCTAATGAATTCTCCTTTAGAAGAACTTTCACCTGCAGACCAATTTATTAGGGGGATGGTTTTAGAAGAATGGGGTAAGTATAGTGAAGCGAATAAAGCATTTAAAGTTGCAGTAAAAGGTATATATACAGAGGATTATGTTAGTTGCTGGGATAAGCAAATTGAATATGTTTGTAATAGTGTTCAATCTACAAATCAACCTATAGTGGATTTGGCTTCTGGACGTTGTTATCTTGTTGAAGAGCTAGCTAAAAAAACTGACAATTTTATCGTGGCTACTGATTTTAGTCCTCGTGTATTACGGCATAGTAGATTGGATTTAAAACAATTAGGTTTATACGATAAAATTAGCCTGATTTCTTTTGATGCTAGAATTACGCCTTTTAAAGATGGAGCAGTTAATATACTAACGACAAATTTAGGATTATCCAATATTGAAAAGCCTAAAAACTTATTAAAAGAACTTAGACGTATAGTAAGTGGAAAATTAATATCAGTAATTCATTTTTATCCTGAGGTTGACAATGAAAATACGGACATTATTTACGAATTAGGTGTTGAAACATTTGCATTTGAAAATATTGCAATAAATAGTTTTAATGAAGCTGATTGGAAAGTAGAACTAGTGAATAAATGTAAAGGTTTAGCTAAACCAACACCAACTGGAAAAATAATCAAGGAAGCTCAGATAGATGGATTACCTGTAAAAGAAACAGAGCTTGAGTGGGCTGTGTTAATTGCAGAGTAACAAGTGATGTAGTTTATCAAAAAATTAAAAGTATTTACAGCCTTTTGGTAAAGGAGAGGAGATACAGATGAGTGATAATACAAATAAAAAACCAGAAGAAATGAAAAGTTTTTTTGAAATTAGAGCTGACGGATATGATGAGCATATGAGAAATAACGTTGATTCATTTGAAGAATTGTACAGTAAAATTGCAGAACCTATTGAAGCGACAGAAGAACAGATAAAGATTTTAGATTTAGGCTGTGGAACTGGATTGGAATTAGATTGGATTTTTAAAAAAGCTCCTAACTTGTTAGTTGTTGGTATAGACTTATCAGAAGAAATGCTTAATAAACTGAAAGATAAATATCAAAGCCATAACGAACAAATAACACTTATAAAGGATTCATATTTAACCTATCCTTTTGAAGAAGAAAGGTACGATTATGTTATTTCAGTTATGACTATGCACCATTGGTTAGAAGAAGAAAAGATGGATTTATACAGGAGAATAAAAGACAGCCTGACTGAAGAAGGAAAGTATATTGAAGGCGACTATGTTGTTAACGAGAAAGAAGAGAAAGAATTTTTGAGAAACTATAAAGAGCAAATGAAAAAAGTAGACGAAAATGAATTATATCACATAGATATACCAATGACAGAAGAAAAACAAATAAGATTATTAAAAGAAGCAGGATTTAAAAGTGTAGAAGTTATTCACAGAGCAGATGAGAACAAAATATTTGTTGCTACAAAGTAAATATGGAGGATTAAAAACATGGACGGAATTATAAAAATTAGTGAAAAAATAAAGAACCGACTACCAAAGACATATGAAATTCTTAAGGATTCAAATTTAACAGTACATCCATATGTTTATAAGGTAATATTAACTGGATCGAGGGGACTAGCAGGTAATTATAGGCCAGATTCTGATATTGATTTATCACTTTTGGTTGACATTAAAAAAATAAAGTCTAATGGAAAAGAAGAAGTAATTTTGAAAGAGGTACTAGATACTACAATGAGAAAATGGAAAGGAAAAGTTGAATTAGATACAGCTGCAGTTTTTGATATTAATAACTGTAACTTAAAATGCTTGAACTATGAGGAATCAGATGTGAAAGATTATTGCAGTAAAGGTACTGATTGTATAGGCTTGTATAAGCTACAAAAAGAATTTTCAGGGTATGTATCGAATATAGGTATTGACATTAAGTGGATTTATCCTCTTATAAGTGTATGGGAAAGAAAAGAGTAGAAATAAAAAATTTTATGAAAGGGTTTGGGAATATGAGATTAGAAATTAGCAATATAAAAGATATTGTGGATAAGAAGAAGGATTTTTCAGGAGTTGTATTTATAAAGGAAAAGGGAAATGAGATATATAAACAAGCCTTTGGATATGCAAATAGAAGCTATAAAGTTTTAAATAACATAGATACTAAATTTGGAATTGCTTCAGGCTGCAAATTATTTACCGCTATAGCTATATGTCAATTAGCGGATAAAGGAACAATAAGCTTTGAAACTAAGTTAAAAGATTGTTTAAATATTGATTTTCCTAAATTTGATTCAAATATTACTATACACCATTTATTAACCCATAGTTCAGGTATTCCGGATTACTTTGATGAAGAAGTTATGAATGATTTTTCGGAGCTTTGGAATGAAAGACCTATGTATAATATTAAAACTCCTAAAGACTTCTTACCTATGTTTCAAAATAGAAATATGGATTTCACTCCTGGGGATAGGTTCAAATATAATAATGCAGGTTATATACTACTAGGACTAGTAGTTGAAGAACAAACAGGGGTTGAATTTTCAGAATATATTGAGAAAAATATTTTTGAACCATGTGAAATGTTTGACTCTGGATACTTTTCATTGGACAGATTGCCAATTAATACAGCGAATGGATATATTAAAGAAAAATCAGGTGAGTGGAAAACTAACATTTACTCCATACCTATAATAGGGGGTCCAGATGGTGGTGCTTATACAACAGTTAGAGACTTGTCGAAAATATGGAACGGTATATTTACAAATAAAATTTTAAGTAAGAAAGCAACTAAGACTATGTTAAAACCTCATATTAATGTAAAGGGTGATTTTAACTATGGATATGGTGTTTGGATATCAAAAAAAGATAATGAAATATTTAAATATTATATTATGGGAGAAGACCCAGGTGTGAGCATGATGTCTTCAGTATATCCTAAATATAATATAGAAGTTACCATTATAGGAAATATAGAGTTTGGTACATGGGATATTGCTAAGGAGATTCAAAGTTTAATTAGTAGGGAGAGTAAAAATGAAGATAAAAGATACATATAGGAAAGTATTGATGATACTAGGAATTTTGGTCATAGTTCTATTGTTTGTAGGTTATATTATAAGACAATATTTTGATATGAGAGCTGGTATGTTTGTTAGTGCTTCTATACCTCCGTTAGTTTTGATATTCGTAATATTATTAGTATTTTCTTTAATAAGCAGAAAGTAAAGTGAAAAATAGATATATTTACGTTTGTAAATATATTAATGATTATCGGTTTCGGGTACACTTGTTATTATTAAAGATATCGAATAAATAATCAAGGAGTAAAAGGAGGACAAACTATGAATTATAAAAATATAGCAAGATTTCATGTAGAATTTTTGCTATTTTCACTTTTATCAGATTTATTTTATTTTTACCATCTATTATTTATCCACTTTTTATGGGAAGTGTAGGTATAAAACCATTTAATACTATATTACCAGTTTTACTATCGACAATCTTATTATTAATTCTCAGTATTATACTTTGGACTTTTTCAGAAAAAATATCAAATCTTATGACAAAGGATTTAAAGGCAGAAAAGGATATAGACATTGATTATAATAAATTACAGTATATAGCTTTTTCTATAGTTGGACTTATATTAGTAATATTTTCGATACCTAAAATTATAACTACATCCGTAGAATTAAAACACATGATTTCATTAGGGATGGAGATGGAGAGTGTAAATCCTTCAATAGCTAGATTTAAAGGTAGACTAGGAAGTGATATAGTTCAGCTGTTAATAGGAATATGGTTATTATTAGGGACAAAGGGGATTTTAAATGCAATTAATAAATTAAGAAGAGCAGGAATAAGTGAGGAGTAATGATAAGGAAAATAAGGTTAAATTATGTCTATAGCATTATTCATCTTCGCTTAAAGAGTAGAACAATTGATTTAAATAGTTGAAATCTATACTATCATTTACTATTTTATAAGTGTGACGGTTATCTACAAGCTTGTAAGTTTTAATTTTCTTTTCCTTATCTTCTTTTATAGCAAGGTGATTAATATTAACAAAAAGAAGATTATCACCTAGTATATGTATTACTATATTCTCCATTGTATCATTGTTAGAGAGATATATTGTATATTTAAAGTATGATGTTTCTTTAGTTTCGACAATTTGAAATTTATTAAAATTAGATAGAAAATCATTAATAACAGTTATATCCTTACTGCTCCTCCTTTCATAGTCTCTTGAGTTATGATTTGTTATAGAAATTTCATCAAAAGTTTTACCACTAGCTTTATTTAAGTATTCATCTAATACAAGTTCTTTAAAAGTACCTCTTTCATTGAACACTCCAATATCTGATAAAGACTCATATCCTACAACAAAAGCCACTAAAATAGCAACTATTAACAAAAACTTCTCGAGCAAAAAAATCACCTACTTTTATAACTATTAAACCATAATACACCATCATTATAATATATTACCATAAACTTTACAACAGATTAAATGTGAAATTATGTAAAATGGTTGAATGAGCGTATGGTACATATTGAAAAGATATAAAAGTCAAGGGTGCAGTGAACTGCACCCTTGACTTTAACTTAATAATATTTTTTTCTATCCTTTTCTTCTTGTACTATCATAAGTGTTTCGCCGAATCTTTGGAAATGAACAACTTCT
This sequence comes from Caldisalinibacter kiritimatiensis, assembly GCF_000387765.1. Lineage (NCBI taxonomy): Bacteria > Bacillati > Bacillota > Tissierellia > Tissierellales > Thermohalobacteraceae > Caldisalinibacter > Caldisalinibacter kiritimatiensis. Next base: position 33,207 of record NZ_ARZA01000256.1, on the reverse strand, counting down.
CTTTGTCTTAAGAATCTAAGGGCATCTGTTACACCAGGGTCATCACTAATTTGAATAAGCTTTTCATAAGTAGCCCTAGCTTTTTGTTCTGCGGCCATATCTTCATGCAAGTTTGCAATAGGGTCTTCCTTTGATTGAATGTAAGCGGCAGTCCAAGGTACACCTGCAGCATTGGCAGGATATAAGTTTCTACCATGATTTGTATAATAAGGTTCTAAAGGAGTTCCCTTTATTTCTTTAACAGGAGCATCCTTTATTAATTTCCATACTATAGTACCTATTATTTCCCAATGAGCCAGTTCTTCAGTTCCTATATCAGTAAGTATACCTTTAGCTTCATTAGTAGGCATAGCCCACCTTTGGGATAAATATCTTAAAGCTGCTGATAATTCTCCATCGGCTCCACCAAATTGTTCTAATATCATAGCTGCTAGGGCTGGATTACAACAGTCTACTTTAACGGGATATTGTAACTTTTTTTCATAAATCCACATATTCTTACCTCCTTATAATCGACTATAGTCTATATTCCAAGGCCATGGGCTTTCGATATATTGCCAAGGACACCTACTCATTTGAGTGTACATTAAAGGACCGAATTGTTTTTGATATGCATCTACAAGCTCCTTATATCTTTTAGAGTATGAATTATGAAGTCTTATAGCTCTATCGTCAGTTGGATGGGTATCTAAATATAGATTACTTTCAACTAAGCAAAAGCTAACTTCCATTAATTCCTTTAATAGTTCTAATTGATTTTTTTTCATAAATACACCTCCATTTAAAAACACAATTTATTTATATTTATGTTCATACTTGTATGGTATATACAGCTCTGGGAATAGTGTCCCTCTTTTTAGAGCCTTTTCACAGTCATAAACCATTCCCATTACTTGAAATGGAATATATGCACGAGCTAATCTAAACTCAGGCTGCATTATAGGTTGATTACAGTTTGGATACATTTGATTTTCCATTATATTACCTCCCTATGAAGTTTTCATTTAGCACTACTATATTTTACGTATATTGTTATATGGTTGTGATTGAATGTTTAAAGGAATTGAATAAAAAAGCTTTGTATAATAAAATGTATAAAAATAACTATTATACAGAAAAAGCATATAAGGAAAAAAGAAATGCTACAATAGAACAATTAAAGGAAAAGACTTTTGAAGAAAGTGGTGAAGAATTTATATTTGAAAATATAGATTTGCTTGAACAGGAGATTTTAACAAAGGAGGAACTTGATTCTATAAAGAAATTAGTTGATACTAAAAATGCATTGAAGTCAAAGGATGATATAGAACTGATAAATAAATATATAGAGGATACGGAAGAACTTATAAAATACGAGTTAATAAGAAGAGATATTGATATAAACAACTTACAAATAGAAAAACAACTTAAGTCCACTGATGGATATAAACTAATGAGAAAGTATTTAGATACTAATAGTGAATTAATAATGGATGAACTTACTAAAAGGGGATTGTATTCAGAAGAATTATTGAGAAGGGTTAAAGTGCTTAAAAATCTTAGAGATAGTGACTTAATGCTTGACTATTTTAAGCCCGAGGACGAGATGGTAGCTAAGGAGCTTATGTATAGGAAATTACCATTAAGCAAAGAGAAAATTGTAAAGAAACTAGATAATATTAATCTTATTGAACTGTATAATGAAACACAAAATGGATTAATTGAAGAGGAGTTAAAGGAAAGGGAATTAACGGAGTTTATATAAAAATATATGGGCTGGATATAATCAGCCCATATATTTTTAAAGACTTCTATTTATTACCAAATTTAATCATTTCTTAAATCTCAAAATTCTCATTGCATTTACTACAGCTAATAGTGCTACTCCTACATCAGCAAATATCGCCTGCCACATTGAAGCCATTCCAATAGTACCTAATAATAAAACTGCTATTTTTATAGTGAGGGCAAATATTATGTTTTGCCATACTATAGTTTTTGTTTTTCTTGCTATCTTTATTGCAGTTACTATTTTAGAAGGTTCATCTGTCATTATAACAATATCAGCTACCTCTATTGCTGCATCAGACCCTAGTCCTCCCATAGCTAAACCGATATCTGCTCTAGCAATAACAGGAGCGTCATTTATACCATCTCCTATGAACATAAGTCTTTTATGTGGGGATTTTTGATTATATAAGGCTTCTAGTTTTTCAACCTTTTCGTCAGGTAAAAGTTCATAATATACTTCATCAATATTTAATTTTTCTTTAACTTTTATAGCAGTAGATTTATTATCACCTGTAAGCATCACATTCTTTTTAATTCCTAGGCTTTTTAGTTTATTTAACGCTTTAAAGGAGTCTTCTTTTATTGCATCAGCAACTACTATATATCCTGCATATTTATCATCTAATGCAATATGAACAATAGTACCTATTTCATTAACATTTTTATATTTAACACTTTGTTTCTTCATTAACTTTGCATTTCCTATTGCAATTTTTGTATTTTGTATAACTGAAATTATACCATGTCCTGGTATTTCGTTATACTTTTGTATCTTAGTTTGGTCAATAGATAAACCATAAGATTTAATAATAGATTTAGCAATAGGGTGATTAGAGTAGCTTTCAGCATAAGCTGCTAATTCTAGCAATTGTTCTTTAGTTATATTGCCATCAGGTTTTATTTTACTTACTTCAAATACTCCTTTTGTAAGAGTTCCTGTTTTATCAAATACAGCTATTTCAACATCATTTAATGCTTCTAAATAATTTCCACCTTTGACTAATATACCATTTTTAGATGCACTACCGATTCCACCAAAGAAACCTAAAGGTACTGAAAGTACAAGTCCACAAGGACAAGATACTACTAAGAATATTAAACTTCTATATAACCAATTAGAAAAAGTAGCTTCTTTGACTAAAAGGGGAGGTAAAAAAGCTATTGTTAAAGCTAATAAAACTACAATAGGTGTATAGTATCTTGAAAATCTTGTAATAAAACGTTCGGTTGGAGCTTTTTTACTACTTGCATTTTCTACTAATTCAATTATTTTTTGTGCTGTAGATTGTTCATAGTTTTTAGTTACTTTTATAGTTAATATACTGTTAGTATTAATAAAACCACTTAAAATTTCATCACCATTTCTTACTTTTCTAGGGACTGATTCACCAGTAAGCATAGATGTGTCAACGAAGGATTCTCCATCAATGATTACTCCATCTAATGGAATTTTTTCACCTGGTTTAATTACTATAATATCACCTATATTTACTTTTTCAGGTGATACCTGTTTAATCTTATCATTTAATTTTAGATTCACATAGTCAGGTCTTAGGTTTAGTAATGACTTGATAGATTTTTTAGAATTATTGACTGCGAGACCTTGTAAATACTCACCTATCTGATAAAAAAGCATAACCATTATTGCCTCTGGAAATTCTTTTATTATAAAGGCGCCAATGGTTGCAAGAGTCATAAGGAAATTTTCATCAAACAATTGTTTCTTTAATATATTTCTATAAGCATTTGATAATACTTTTCTACCTATTAGTAAGTAGCTTGTTAAATATAAAGTTAATTCAACAGGAGAGGTGAGGTTAGCAAATGTAGCTATAAGAAAGATTAATATTCCTATAATATCTAGTATAAATATTTTTAAATTAAATAAGTTATTCTCAAAGTTATTTTTAAACTCATAAGATTTATTCGTTTCTATAACTTTAACATTTGGCTCAATTTCTCTTATAATTCCTTTTGCTTTTTTAGTAATTATATCTAGGGTTTTGTTATCATAAACTTCTATTGTTAATTTACCTGTTGCAAAATTAATATTTACTTTTTTTACGTGATTTAAATTACTAATTTTATTTTCTATCTTTTGTGCACAACTGGCACATATAAGTCCATCTAATATATATTCTTTTCTAATATTTGAACTCACAACGATACCCCCTCAGCTACATTTATTTCTCGTTTATATGTTCTAGACCAGACTTAAAAATTTCTTTTATATGATTATCGTCTAGAGAATAGTATATAACTTTACCTTCCCTACGGTATTTAACAAGTCTAGCTTGCTTTAAAATTCGTAATTGATGGGACACTGCTGATTGTGTAACATCTAATAGAGCTGCTAAATCACACACGCACATTTCAGATGAAGATAAAGCATACAATATTTTAATTCTTGTATTATCACCAAAAACTTTAAAGAACTCAGCTAATTCTTTTAGTTTAGATTCTTCAGGCATAGAGTTTTTAACATTATCAACGGTATGTTGATGAATGATATTACAACTGCAAACCTCAATGTTTTTTTTCATTATCAATACCTCCTTATATGAATATATGAACAAGTATTCATATGTTAGTTATATTATATTGCTTTTAACTATAACTGTCAATAAAAAAAGACGACTAAGAAGTCGCCTTTAGGTCTAGATATTATCTATACCTGTATAGAGTAAGATATAATGATGTACCTTTAAATTCTACCTCAGCCCTATCTACCATTGCTCCTACTAGTGTGAACTCTGTGTCACTGTCGCATTCTCCTGCAAGCTCCCAGTAATATTCTTCTATTTCTTCTTGACGAGGGCTATTTAAAAGTTTTTTAAGTTCTTGAACTCTTCTATCTGTACAGTCGATGTTGTCAATTACAAAACTAATCTTAAAGTATTCATTATGGTTTTCAATATTTACATTCATTTCATTGGTGCCATGAAGAAAGCAAAAAGTAACTAGTTCATCAAGAATTTTAGATATTCTTTTAATCTCATGTTTCATAATCTAATCTCCCTTCCTAAATGCATCAATTATGGGAACTAACATTGAAGCAACTATACCACCTGAAAATCCGTTATTATAAAGATTTAATCCTCCGTGTAAATAACCTACGTTCATAACAAGAGATAAATGGAAAAATCCAGCTAAAATACCACTGAACCATCCATATTCCCCTGCAATAGGAGCTAAAGTAGTACCAAATAATCCAGCTATAATTAAAGCAGTTGAATTAGTTTCCCAAATTCCAGTCATACCTGCCAGATATACACCTACCAGAATAGGGATACAGTTTCTAGGATGTTTACCAAAGGCTGAAAAACCGACTATTGTTAATAAGCCACCGATTACAGGTCCATTTACCACTCCATTAGATATTATAACATAAATCATACCTATAAGGCCCATAATACCCATATTAATTAATGTAATACCTATACCAACTAGATGGGTAAAGTCAGTAATAAGTCTTCCTGTAAACCATAATATATCACTATAACCCTTAAAGCTTCTGTTGTTTAGAAAATAACCTATGACTATTAAAATTATAAAAAATGAAGTAAGAAATATCTTTAAAATCAAGTCATATTCTGAGGATAGTATTAATGTACTTTCTCCTATAAAACCATAGCTTTTCATTATTGACATTATTATAGCTCCAATAAAACCAGCAGTAAACCCTATATTATAAAGACTATATCCATCATGGGTTCTTAAGAAATGTGATGAAAGTGGTGGTAGTACGAAACCTACTAAAATACCAACTGATACACCTAAAATTATATTAAATGGGAATGGTAAATTAGTGCCATAAGCTATTTCATTTACTAAAGGAGCTAAAGCAGTACCAAACATAGATACTATAGCTACGTTTTTGAATTTTCTACCTTGATATTTTGTATAAATAAATCCACCAAGATATATAGCCCATACATTAAATAAATTCTTACCAAAAAAAGCAAATCCAGCTATAATAAATATCGCTGCCATTGAAATACCATTAACACTTATATTGTTTTTTCGTAAAATATAAATGTTCAATAATGTTAATATTGCAGAGTTGAAAAAGGCAGCTCCTATTCCACCCACCTTTATATAATCAGTCAATAATATATCAGGATGTATTATTATTTTATAAAGTCCTTTAATGATATCTACAGGAGTATCAAAAACAAATGCTAATACTAGCATCGATAAAGGTAAAATCATAAGGACTGAAATTTTCTGTTTTTCAGTTAATTGTTTAGTATTAAGTTTTGTTTTCAGCAAAACTACACCCTCCTATGATATATTTGTAAGTTTATATATATTATCTTTATTTAATTAGCAATTATGAAAAAAGAAGGATAATGAATAAAGTATCTATGATAAGATATGATATAGATAGAGAAGAAATGCATTTTACAAATAAAGAGGACGTTAATAAAATAAGAAAAAATAAGAATAAATTAGGTAAAATAATGAAAAGGTTTGCTGATTCCATTGTAACATACAAAACGAATAAAAGAAATAAAAAATATAAATTTGACAATTTTTTAATCATATCGTAATATTACAATATAAAGATTATATTGAATTATATCGAGGTGATGAGCCATTAAAGAGATAATTGATTTAAGAAGAGAACTAGAGAAAAAAGCAGAAATACTTAAAGCGATTTCTCATCCGATTAGATTGTGTATTGTAAAGAAACTTTCAGAAGAAAATGGTTGTAATGTTACTAATATGCAGAATTGTTTAGGAGCACCGCAATCTACAGTATCACAGCATTTGGCAAAATTAAAGGCAGCAGGGATTGTTGAAGGTAGAAGAAATGGTGTTGAGATATACTATTATTTAACTAATGAAGAGGTTAGAAAAATTATTGAAGTTTTCTTGTAGAGCATATTAATCTTTTAATATGCTCGAAATTGTTTATTTTTTAACAAGAATATTCAAATATTCTAATATACAAATGAAAGGGCAGGTGGAGAAGATGGAAAAAAGTATTAATTGTTGATGGAGCTGCTGAAGAGTCAAATATAAATCTATTTATTTATTTCATATATCACTTGTTTAATATATAACATATTGGGTACATATATGTTGTATATTAACATGGAGAATATGAAGGGGGTTTTTTATAATGAATGCAATGACAGCAGAAAATTTAAGATCAGCTTTTGGAGGAGAAAGTCAAGCTCATATGAGATATAGAGTATGGGCTAAAAAAGCAGAGGAAGAGGGATTTAAAAATGTAGCAACACTTTTCAGAGCTATATCTTATGCAGAAGAAGTTCATGCAAGTAACCACTTTGAAGCTTTAAAGGATGAAAAAGGTGACTTTTTAGTTGCATCTGGATCAGGTTTTGGGTTAGGAACTACTTCAGAAAATTTACAAGCTGCAGCAGATGGTGAAATGTTCGAAGTAGAGCAAATGTATCCAGCATATAAAGCAGTAGCAGAAATGCAAGGAGAAAAATTGGCAGCTAGGTTTATGCATTATGCTCTAGAAGCAGAAAAGACACATGCAGAGCTTTATTTAAAAGCAAAAGACTCAGTGGATGAAGGAAAAGATTTTAACATAGATAGTGTGCATGTTTGTGAGATTTGTGGGTATACTACAATAGATGAGGCTCCTGATGTATGCCCAGTATGTGGTGCAAAGATAGAGAAATTTAAGGCATTTAGTGAATAAGAGTTCTATTGAAATATTCAAAAAATATTGAAAAATAAATGAAAGTTATGATAAAATATAGTAAGTGATAAATGTAAGGAGGGTTAGTGGTGCAAGTTCTAGTTAATATAGCTTTAGACAGACTTCCAGCTTCACATTCAGCTATAACATTTATTCAACAAGACCTTGGGATTAGTATGTCTAAAAGCAAATATTATGTTAACTTAGAACGAGTAAGTAATCTTTACCACTAGCTTAGTTATTAAATTTAACTGTATAAAATTAAGCTAGAAATTTGGCCTAGGTAAAGTATGAATTACCTAGGCTTTTTTATTTATATTTTTATGCATTGTATATAAGTTCTTTTAAGCCTAGGTAGAGATTTACTCACCTAGGCTATTTTTGCAAAAAAGGAGGAACAAAAATGATAGAGTTTAATTTAAATTCAATACAAAAATACTATGGAGCAAATAAAGTGCTTGATGATATTAACTTTGAAGTTAATACTGGAGAAAAAATAGGAATTGTTGGTGTGAATGGTACTGGTAAGACTACTATATTTAAAATAATTTCAGGAAGAGAAGGGTATGATGGAGGAATATTATCGATAAAAAAAGGCTCTGTAATAGGTTATATTGACCAGATACCAGACTATCCCAAAAGCTATTCAGTTATGGATGTATTAAAAACTGCATTTAAAGAATTATTTAGCATAAAAAAAGAGATGCAAAATTTAGAAGAAAAAATGTCAGCAGTTAAAGAGTCAGAGTTAGAAAAAATAATGAAGAGATATAGTAATTTACAAATTAAATTTGAAAACAATGGTGGATATGAAATAGAAGAGAAGTTAAATAGGATTTGTACGGGCTTAAGATTTAGTGAAGAGTTTAAAAAAAGGAAGTTTGACACTTTAAGTGGAGGTGAAAAAACTACTGTAATTTTAGGAAAGACTTTATTACAGAGTCCTGATGTTTTACTTTTGGATGAGCCAACTAATCACTTAGATATCGAATCAATTGAATGGTTGGAAAGCTTTTTACAAGACTATAAAGGTACAGTTTTAATTATATCCCACGATAGATATTTTCTTGATAAAGTAGTTCAGAAGATAATTGAGATTGAAGGTGGGAAGGCCCATGTGTATAATGGAAATTATTCTTATTATATAGAAGAAAAAGAAAGACGACTTCTAGCTCAAATGCAAGCATATAAAAATCAGCAGAAAAAGATAAAAGCCATGGAGGAAGCTATAAAAAGGTTTAGAGATTGGGGTTCTAGGGCAGATAATGAAGATATGTTTAAAAAAGCGAAAAATATGGAAAAGAGAATAGAAAAAATGGATAAAATAGATAAACCTATATTAGAGAAAAATAAAATTAAGCTTGACTTTTCAACTGATAATAGAACAGGCAAAGAAGTTATATATATACAGGGATTAAAGAAAAAATTCAAAGATAAAGTTATATTAGAAGATGTAGATTTACTTGTATTGAAAAAAGAAAAAGTAGGGTTACTAGGTAAAAATGGAAGTGGGAAATCCACTTTATTAAAAATAATATTGAAGGAGTACTCTATTGACGAAGGTGAAATAAAAATAGGGCCAAGTATAAAGATAGGTTATCTTGAACAAGAGGTAACTTTTGAAGATGAAGAACACACAGTATTACAAGCCTTTAGACATGTTGCTCCTATGATTGAAGGAAAAGCAAGAAATATATTGGCGAAATTTTTATTCTGCGGTGAAGATGTATTTAAAAAAGTAAAGACTTTATCTGGTGGTGAAAGAACTAGACTAAAATTATGTCAGCTAATGCATCAAGACATAAATACATTAATATTAGATGAACCTACTAATCATTTAGATATTGATTCAAAAGAAATATTAGAAAAAGCTTTATTGGAATATGATGGTACTATAGTATTTGTATCCCATGATAGATATTTTATCAATAAAATTGCTGAAAGGATTGTTGAAATAGAAGATAAAAAGCTAGTAAATTATAAAGGAAATTATGATTACTATAAAAGAGAAAAGGGAAAACAACATACATTTAACAAACAAGATTATAGAAGTGAAAAGAGAAAAAAGAAAAAGAAATTAAGTGATAAAAACCAAAAAATCAGAACTCATTATAATAAAAAAGTAAGTAATTTAGAAAAAGAAATAAAAGAGGTAGAAAAATTATTGAAAGCAAAGGATAATCAAATGCTTCAACATGCCACGGATTATGACAAACTACAAAGGTTACACAAAGAAAAGGAACAAATACAACATAAGTTAGATAGCTTATTAGAGCAATGGGTTGAGTTAAACGAAAAAATGTCGAAAAATAAAAAATAAAAAATATAAAATAAATTTTCGAAAAATAAAGGAAATTCGCGATTAGAATAGAATATATAACTTAGATATACAACAAAATTTGGTTATGTAGGTGATAGTATGCAGATAAAAGAGATTGAAAGTTTTTTAGAACAGATAAAATCAGTAATATCGTGTAAGGTTATTGTAGATAAAGAAGACAATATTGAAGAAATTCATATCTTATCAGATATAAACAGAAGCCCTAAACAGGTATCACGGGATATTCAATCGGGATTAATTTCAAAATTTGGTATAGATATAGACCATAAAAAGATATCGATTGCACAAATTGACGAAAAATCTGTTGCTGAAAGGAATTTTAGATTAAAGATTAAAACTATAGAATATACAACATCAGGATATAAAGGTAAGGTAAAGGTTGTATTAGAAAAAGATGAAGAGTTGTTTATAGGTGAGACTTCAGGACCGAATACTAAATACAATTCACAGCGTATGATTGCTTCTGCAACACTAAAAGCTGTAGAGAAGTTTTTAAGTATTGAAAATAATTTAATTTTAGAGGATATAAAAATAACTTCATTAGCGGGAAGAGAAGTAGTGGTAACCGCTATTTCTTTCATTTCAGACTATGGAGAACAGTTATTTAGTGGATGTTCAATAGTGAATAGAGATATAAAGGAAGCAGTAGTAAAATCAACTTTAGATGCCATTAATAGAAGGATTGTTAAGCATCATTGCTAATAAGGCCGGCTCACATATATAAACTAAAATTAACTTAAAGTTATAAAAGAAAATACATAGCGTAGCGAGTATAGCCTGCTGACCTAGCGTATTAGCAGAGCATCAGAATAAAGGGGGCTATATAAATGAAAAAAATACTTATGGTATTAGTAAGCTTATTAGCACTAGTATTAGCTAGTGGAGCTAATTGGACATGGATTTAATATTTACTTAGTAAATACATAAAGATAAAGAGCCGGTCTTTATTTTAGGGAGGATTAGTTATGTTGAAAATTTCTAAAAAAGTATCTATGTATATAATATGTATGTTTATAAGTTCTTTAATTTTATTATTTTATATTGTAAATAAATATAGCTTACCTAATCTTGATATTTTATTATTTTGGACAATATTATCAGTAATAGCAGAATCATTGATAGTTGTATTACCAAGTGGAGCAGGACTATCAGTAGGGTTTGCTATAAGTTTAGCAACTATTGTTGCAGAAGGTCCTTTAGCTGCAGTTTTGGTTACATCAATTGGTATTACATTACGAATTGCAAAAGTTAAAAATAGAGGATTTATTCATATATTTAATACACCTATTTATAAAACAATTTTCAATATATCCCAGAGTATTATTGTTACTGGAATTTCAGGAATTTTATATTTTTATGTAAACGAACAATTATATAAGGAAATAGTTGATTTTTCTTTATTTACTATTATAGTTGTAATATTAGTACATACATTATTGAATACTATTTTGTTATCAATACTATTTACTTTAATAAAAGAGGAGAAGTTTATAAAGAATTGGCTTAACAATGTGAAAGGTGTATATTTAAGTGCGTTTGCTGTAGGAACACTTGGAGTAATAATAGCATTAGCATATATAAGCTATGGTTCAGGTGCAGTTTTATTATTCTTTGGTCCATTACTATTAGCAAGATACTCATTTAAATTATATATGGATACAAAGCATATGTATATAGAGACTATACATGCTTTAACCAAAACAATAGAAGCAAAAGATTCTTATACAAGTGGACATGCCTGCAGAGTTGCTGAATATTCAGTGAAACTAGCAAAGGCTTTAAACTTATCCGATAGAAAAATAGAAAATATTAAAACAGCTGCACTTTTACATGACATAGGGAAAATAGGTATAGATGATGAAATCTTAAAAAAGCCAGGGAAGCTTACAGATGTTGAATATAACATGATTAAGCAGCACCCAGTAATAGGCTCAGATATATTAAAGGACGTAGACTTTTTAGATGAAGTTGCAAAGATTATTAAATATCATCATGAAAGATATGATGGTAGAGGTTATCCAGAAGGATTAAAAGCAGATAAAATACCCCTAGAAGCTGCTATACTATCGATAGCAGATGTATATGATGCTATGACTACCGACAGACCATATAGAGGGGCACTTACAAAGGAGAAGGCAATAAAGGAAATAAAAGAAAATTCTGGTACACAGTTTCATCCTAAATTGACAGATGCTTTTATTAAAATTATAAGACAAGAAATTAGTAAGGAGTTGCTTGAAAATGTTGGTTGAATCGATGGCTACTTCAGTTATTGTAGGTAAAGCAAGAGGAGGAAAGGTAAAAAATATTGAAAAAATAAATATAAAAGCATGGTACCTTTTTATTTTAGGTTTTATATTAGAATTTACATCAGTTTATTTATATAGTAATAAAATAGGGAATTTTACTAAAATCATTGATAATTATTTTATATACATACATGGTTTTTCATACTTATTGATATTTATTGGACTCATACTTAATTTTAATAAAAAATCTTTGGTGTTAGTGTTTATAGGTACTTTATTAAACTTTATTGTAATCACGGCAAATGGTGGACAAATGCCTGTTTCTGGAGCTGGTCTTGAAAATTTAGGATTAATGGACCAACTAAATATGCTTAAACAAGAATCAATAGCAACTCATACATTAGTTACAGATAGTTCAAAATTAGTTTTCTTAGGGGACATTATACCAATACCTAAACCTTATCCATTACCTAAAATGATAAGTATAGGTGATATTTTTATTGCACTTGGTATATTCTTTTTTTTACAGGGAGCTATGGTTAATAGAAAATTATCAAAGCACAAGCCTAATATGATAAGATTTCAATATAAAAGCAAAAATATGTAACGGTAAACGACCTACAATGGTCGTTTTTTATATAAAGTAATTATTATAAAAATAAGGAGACTAGCTAACATTTTATGGTATAATGATAATGTTTGAAAAAAGAGTGTAGAGGAGGAATTTATATGTATCCTTTAAAGTTCGAAAATATATATTGCGAAAAAGTTTGGGGAAGTAGAGACCTAGAAAGCTTTAGGGATAATTTACCTGAAGGTAAAATAGGTGAAAGCTGGGATGTAGCATGCCATAAAAATGGTACTAGTGTGATATCAAATGGCGAGCATAAAGGCATGAGACTAGATGACCTTATTAAAGAAAAGGGTCAAGAGCTAGTAGGTAGTAAGATTTCTACTGAATGGTTTCCATTATTAATAAAATTATTAAATACTAGTGGTAAGTTATCAGTACAAGTGCATCCTGACGATGAATATGCTAGAAAAGTTGAAGGAGATATGGGTAAGACAGAAGTTTGGTATGTAGTAGACGCAAAAGAAGATGCTAAACTAATTTTAGGAACAAATAATTGTACAAAAGCAGAATTTGAACAGGCTATTAATAATGGTAACCCAGAAGAATATATGAATGTGGTAAAAGTAAAAAAAGGTGATGTATATTTAATTAAAAGTGGATTAATACATACTATGGGAGAGGGCCTAATAATTGCAGAAATTCAGCAAAATAGTGATACTACATATAGAGTATATGATTATGGTAGAGGTAGAGAGTTGCATATAGAAAAGGCTTTAGATGTTATTGATTTTGAGCTGCAAGGAAAGAAGAGCGAAGGATTAACTGTAAAGAAATCTGGTTATAGCAAAACTTACTATTGCTTAAATGAACACTTTGCATTAGAATTATATGATGTACATACAAGTTTTGCAGAAAAAAGTGATAAAGAAAGGTTTTATATATTTACTTGTGTAGAAGGCGAAGGGAAAATTAAGTATAGAAATGGAATAGAAGAAATAAAAATGGGGGACAGCTTATTAATTCCAGCTACTTTAGGAGAATATGAAGTAATAGGGAAGATGAAACTATTAAAAAGCTATGTACCAGATGTTGAAAAAGTAGAAAGAGAAATATTAAATGTTGCTAAATAAATGTGGTAAAGGTAGTTGAAAATTCGATTTTCAACTACCTTCTTTATTTATAAATAATTACCACATTAATAAGTGAAATATTATTAACTTTGAAAACTAGAAAAGAACAAAGGGTTATGATATTATTTTATAATAGAAAGTCAATCTATTTATTTATAGACTACCACAATAATAATTTAGTTTCATATAAATAGACTTTTGAGGTGTTAAAAATGAATGATGTTCCTAACTCTAGATGTTGGGAAATTATAAACATATTACTAAATGAAGTTGAGCCAATAACAATAAATAACATAGCAAAGAAATTGGATGTTTCAAATAAAACTATAAGAAATGACCTTAAGCATATTGAAGAATACTTTGAATGTGGTAAATATGGAAAGCTTATAAAGAAGCCTAGAGTAGGAGTTTGGTTGGAAGCTAATCAAGAAGAGAGAATATTACTTAGAGAAGCAATTAGTAAAAGTAAAGTATATATTCAACCTTATTCTTCAGAAGAAAGACAGTTATATATAACTAAGAGGTTATTATTATCAAACGAATCTATTACAATGCAGCTTTTAGCAGATGAGCTTTATGTAAGTAGAGTTACTATATATAAGGATTTAGAAGAAGTAGAGAAATGGCTAGAAAAATATAATCTTAAGCTTTTAAGAAAGCAGAATTATGGAATAGAAGTAGTAGGAGATGAAAAGAACTGGAGAAAAGCAGCAGCAGATTTATTAGTTTTACTTAAAAACGATGAAGAAATAAAAAATATTTTGCAAAATCAAGATAATTTTGAAAAAGTAGATAGTAGAATAAGTAGAGAAGACTATGAATATATAAAAAAAGTTTTTTCAGATATAGATATAAGAAAAATAGAGGATATATTGTCAGAAGCAGAGAAGAAAATGGAGTTTTTATTAACAGATGAAGCATTTGCAGGGTTAATAGCTCATATAGCAATAGGAATTAAGAGAATAAAACAGAATAAAGATATAGATATGGAGTCAAAGCAGCTGTCAGTAATTAAAGAGAAAAAAGAATACGAAATAGCAGCGTGGATAGCAAAAAAAATAGAGAAAGAGTTTGATATAGAAGTACCAGAACCAGAAGTAGGATATATTTCATTACACGTTTTAGGAGCTAAAATAAAAGAAAATTTTCATTCGAATGAAGTTAATGATGTATTAAAAAATGTTGACTCTAATATTTTAGAGCTGGCAAAAGAAATAGTAGAATTAATTGGAAACATTCTATCTGTGGATTTTACTAAAGATAAAAAGCTGCTAGCGGGATTAGCATTACATTTAAGGCCTGCAATAAATAGACTTAAATATGGTTTAAGCTTAAGAAATCCTTTATTAGACGATATAAAGAATAATTACCCTAGTGTATTTGGTGCAGCTTGGGCAACAAGTGTACTGTTTGAAAAGTTTTTTGGTGTTAAAGTTACTGAAGAAGAGATAGGGTATTTATCTATACACATAGGAGCAGCTTTAGAAAGATTAAATAAAAAAACAAGAGCAATAGTTGTGTGTAGTAGCGGGATAGGAACAGCGCAACTTGTTGCTGTTAGATTAGAAAAAGAAATACATGGATTAGAGATTGTAGACATTACTTCAGTGCATGAGGTTGATAAGATAAATCCCAAGGACTTTGATATAGTCATAACTACAATACCTTTTAAATACACGTCAAAACCAACAGTTCAAATTAGTGTGTTTGTAAATGCAAACGATATAGAAAGAGTAAAAAAATATATAAAGAATGTAGAAAACACTAGGAAATTTGATAAAGAAATCATAGAAAGCAAAGAAAATAGTTTGTTTAATCAAGAGCTAATTTTTTCAAAGATGAATGCAAGTAGTAGAGAAGAAGTTATAAATAGATTAGGGGATGAACTAGTAAATAAAGGATTTGTAGAGAAGGGATATATAGAAACAGTTTTAGATAGAGAAAAGGTTACATCAACCGCAGTAGGAAAAGGGGTGGCTATACCCCATGGAAATGAGAAATTAGTCCATCGACCTTCAATTGCAATAGCGACTCTTAATGAGCCGATAGATTGGTCAGGAGAAAAGGTGGATATAGTGTTTCTGCTTGCTCTTGGTTTTGAGGCAAGTAATGAAATAAGGAAATTTTTTAAAAGCTTTTATTCTATGTTAGACAATGTAGATATTTTAAATACAATAAGAGATAGCAAGACATCTGAGCAAATTTATGAGGTGCTACTAGAGAGGAAGAGCTAGATGAGTAAGCTTATTAATGAACACTTAATAAAGTTAGATGTAAGTGAGAGTAGCAAAAGAAAAGTAATAATAGAATTAGCAGAGCTAATAAATGTTCAAAATAGACTGTATAATCTTGATGGTTATTTATCAGAAGTTTTTAGAAGGGAAAGGCTTTCTACTACAGGGATTGGATATGGAATAGCTATCCCCCACGGAAAATGTAAAGATGTAAAAAAACCTACTATTGCCTTTGGTAGATTAAAAAAAGGTGTAGATTGGGATTCAGTTGATGGTAAGCCTGTAAACTTAGTATTTCTATTAGCAGTACCACAAGAAACTGATTCTAAACAGCATTTAGAAACAATATCTGCATTGTCAAGAAAGTTAGTTAATGAAGAGTTTAGACATGCTCTTTTATCAATAGATAGCAAGGATAAATTTATTAGTTTATTTAATTCTATATTTAAGGACAGATAGTAAAGTATAACGATATTAGGTTATTGGATGAACCCCATTGTAGATGGAGGTGACAAAGATTAAAGTTGTTGCAGTAACAGCTTGCCCTACAGGCTTAGCACAAACGTATTTAGCAGCTGAAGCTTTAGAAATAGCAGCAAAAAGGGTAGGAATACAAATAAAAGTTGAAACTCAAGGTAAAATAGGCATTGAAAATCAACTATCGCAAGAAAATATAAAAAATGCCGATTTAGTTATCTTGACAAAGGATAAAGATATTATAAACAAAGAAAGATTTAAAGATAAAGAAGTATTTAAGGTAAGTGTTGTAGATATCATTAAAAAATCAGATTCAATACTTAATAGCATCAAGGATTATTTAAAAGGAGAAAAGAAGGTATTGACTTTATAAAAATTAGTTGCTAAACTTATGCAAGTATCAATCAAATTAGCTAATTAATATTTTTATTATAAATATAAAAAATAAAAGGAGGAATAATAAATGCAAAAAGTAGAAATTGTATTACAAAATGAAACAGGTTTACATGCAAGACCAGCAAGTATATTTGTAAAGGAAGCTTCTAAATATACATCAGAAGTAACAATAGTAAAAGATGGTACAAAATTCAATGGAAAAAGTATAATGGGTATCTTAAGTATGGGAGCTAGCAAAGGAGATAAGCTTGAAATAATAGCTGAAGGTGACGATGAAAAGGAAGCAGTGGAAGCATTAAAAGAGCTAGTTGAGAACAACTTCGGAGAATAGGAGTGTATACTAAATGAAAGGAATAGGAGCATCACCAGGGATCGCTATAGGTAAAGTCCTAGTAAAGAAAGACCCAGAGATTAAGATTGAAAAGAAGAGTATAGAAAATGTTGATGCTGAGATTAAGAGACTAGAAGAAGCTAGAAAAGTAAGTAAAGAACAAATCAATAAGCTTTATGAGCATACATTAAAAAACATTGGAGAGAAAGAAGCTAAAATATTTGAAGCTCATAGTATGATATTAGATGACCCAGAGTTCTTTGGTCAAGTTGAGCAAAAGATTAAATCTGAAGAGGTTAATGCAGAATTTGCATTAAATGAAGTAACTAATAATTTCGTTCAAATATTTGAAAGCATGGATAATGAATACATGAAAGAAAGGGCAGCAGACATTAAAGATGTTTCTAGCAGAGTAATTAAACAGTTACTTGGAATTGAAACAACTGATTTATCAAGACTTGAAGAAGAAGTCATAATTATAGCCGAGGATTTAACTCCATCGGATACAGCTCAGATGGATAAAGAAAAAGTGCTTGGATTTGTTACTGAAATAGGTGGAAAGACAGCACACTCAGCTATAATGGCTAGAACTTTAGAAATACCTGCAGTAGTAGGTGTAGAGGGTATAACAACAAGTGTTAAAAACGGTGACATTTTAATATTTGATGGTGAAGAAGGTAATGTAATTGTAAATCCAGAGGAAAAAGTTATAGAAGAATATAAAAATAAAAAAGAAGAGTATGAAAAATTCAGAGAAAGACTAGCTGAGCTTAAAGGTGCTAAAAGTGAAACTAAAGATGGATTTGAAGTAGAATTAGTAGCTAATATAGGTACACCAAAAGATGTAGATGGAGTAATTAGAAATGATGGGGAAGGAGTAGGTTTATATAGAACAGAGTTCTTATATATGGATAGAGATGACCTACCAACAGAAGATGAACAATTTGAAGCATACAAAGAGGTTGCAGAAAGATTAGAAGGAAAACCAGTAGTAATTAGAACCTTAGATATAGGTGGAGATAAAGATTTACCATATTTAGAGCTGCCTGAAGAGATGAATCCTTTCCTAGGATATAGAGCTATAAGATTATGCTTAGATAGAACTGACATATTTAAAACTCAGTTAAGAGCATTATTAAGAGCAAGTGCATATGGAAATATAAAAATAATGTTCCCTATGATTTCAAGTATAGAGGAACTTAGACAGGCTAAAGCTATATTAGAAGAAGTAAAAGAAGAACTAAGAAGCGAAAATGTTAAATTCAATGAAGAAATTGAAGTAGGTATGATGATAGAAATACCTGCAGCAGCAATTATGTCAGATGTATTTGCTAAAGAGGTGGATTTCTTTAGTATAGGAACAAATGACTTACTTCAATATACAACAGCAGTAGATAGAGGAAACAGACAAATTTCGTACTTATATAATCAATTCCATCCAGCATTACTAAGACTAGTAAAACAGGTTATTGATAATGGGCATAAAGCAGGAATATGGGTTGGAATGTGTGGAGAAGTTGCAGGAGACCCTAAATTAATACCAATTCTAATAGGTATGGGATTAGATGAGTTTAGTATGAGTCCGATATCAATACTTAAAGCTAGATGGATAATTAACAACTTATCAAGAGAAGAAATGAAAGAGATGGCTGAAAAAGTTATAAACTTGCCAACTGCTGAAGAGGTTAAGAAATTTATTGAAGAAAATATAAAAATAGAATTTTAACAAAAACCCCAGATTTTTTCTGGGGTTTTATTAATCTATATTACTCGATAAAATTTTTAGAGTAAACTCGTTATCTGTAAGTTCAAAGCTATTTTTAAGTCCAGTAGTAATGTAAACATTTTGTTTATCGTCAATAAATATTGCTTCTATTCCTTCAAGGGAATTAATTAGATTAGCTCCTTTATCTAAACCTAATGTGAAAACTGCAGTAGATAATCCATCACCATCAATAGATTTATCAGAAACAATAGTAACACTTAGTAAAGAGTTTTCTACAGGATAACCAGTAAAAGGACTTAGGATATGATGATACCTTTTGTCATTGTGTACGAAATACCTTTCATACACACCAGATGATACTACAGATTTATCTTTTAATTCTACGGTTCCCAAATAAGTCCCTCTAGTTTCTAATGGGTTTTGTATTGCTATTTTCCAAGGGGTTTTATCCGGTCTTGCTCCTAAAGCATATACATTGCCTCCTAAATTTATTATGGCACTGTTTATGTTGTTATCTTTCAGATAAGAAGCTATTTTATCAGCTGCATAACCTTTTGCAATACCTCCAAGGTCAATCATCATACCTTTTTTAGATAATCTAACACTGTAATTTGATTTATCTAAAATAATGTTACGATAATCTATATTATTAAGAGCTTCTTGTATTTGTTTAGAAGATGGTATCTGTTCATTACCACTACCAATATTCCAAAGTTCAACTAAAGGACCTATACTGATGTCAAAATTACCATTTGAAATAGATGAATAATATTTTCCTTTATTTATTACATTGAAAGTTTCTTCTGATACATTAACACTTTTAATACCAGCATTATTGTTAATTTTAGAAACTTCACTTGTTTGAATATTTACACTCATTTTGTTTTCTATTTCATCTAGTATATTAAATACTTTATCAAATATTGCTTCATCAACTTGGTCATAAATTTTTACTTCAACTATAGTACCCAATAAAAAGCCAGTCTTAGAAATAGGTTCATTTGTGTATTGTTTACCCTTTGAAAAAAACAAATTATATCCTAAAGTAAGCAGTAAAGTAATTACTAACACTGAAATAATAATATTCTTTTGTAATTTTCTAGCCATAAAAGAGTCCTCCTCTTTAGTCAATAGAATAACGAATTATGAAATAAATTATACCATTAAATTTTACTTTTGGAAAGTTTACTAAACAAATGAGAATAAATATAAACTGATAACTTGTTAGCCAAAATATTTAATGGTATAATTATATTATAAAAGTAAATATTGGTTTGAGAGTGAGAGAAGGCCATACTAAAAAGCCTCTGGAAGGAGGTTTATTTAGTCGTGGCCTTTTTATTTTTATGAAAATAAAGGGGGTTAATATTATGTATGATGTATGTATTATAGGTGCAGGAGTAATAGGAAGTGCAATAGCAAGAGAATTGTCTCGGTATGATTTGAATATATGTTGGCTTGAAAAAAGTGAAGATGTGGCATGTGGAACTACTAAAGCAAACAGTGGTATTGTGCATGGTGGATATGATGCAAAGCACGGTACTTTAAAAGGAGAATTAAGTGCTAAAGGAAATAGTATGTTTAAAAGACTTGATAAGGAATTAAGTTTTGGTTTTGCAGAAATAGGTTCATTTGTAATAGGTTTCGATGAAGATGATGAAAAAGAAATAAAAAGATTATATGAGAATGGACTAAAAAATGGTGCAAGAGGTCTTGAAATAGTAGATAAAGAGTTTATAAGCAAAAAAGAACCCTATATAAATAAGGAGGTAAAAATAGGACTTTACTGTAAAACAGCAGGGATTATATCACCTTATGAATTTGCTATTGCATTAGCAGAAAATGCAGTTGAAAATGGTGTGATATTACACTTAGAAACTGAGGTAGTTGATATAAACAAGGAAGAAAAAGGTTTCATAATAAAAACAAATAGGGGAAATTTCACATCAAAATATGTAATAAATGCAGCAGGGGTACATGCCGATGATATAGCTAGAATGGTTGGTATAAATGATTTTGACATAACGCCTAGAAGGGGGCAATATCTACTATTTGATAAGGAACAGGGGTATTTAGCAAACAGTGTTATATTCCAAACTCCTAAAAATGGAACAAAGGGAGTATTAGTAACTAAAACTTATCATGGTAATCTTTTATTGGGACCAAGTGCCGAGTATATAGATGATAAAGGAAATATAGATACAACAAAAGAAGTTTTAGAAGAAATATTACAGACGGGAAAGAAATCAATTCCTGAAGTAGATGGAAGGAAAGTTATTACTTCATTTTCAGGTTTAAGGGCTAGTTCAAAGAATGGTGACTTCATTATTGAAGAAAGTGAAATAAAGGGTTTTATAAATGTAGCAGCAATTGATTCACCGGGGTTAACTTCAGCTCCAGCTATTGCTGTTAAAGTAGTAGATATTGTTTCGAATTTAGGACTTCAATTAAAAGAGAAAGAAAATTTTAATCCATATAGAACACCTATAAATAGAACAGAAAATATGAGCCCAGAAGAAATAAATGAGCTTATCAAAAAAGACCCACGATACGGAAGGATAATATGTAGATGTGAAAGTGTTACAGAGGGAGAAATTATTGAAGCATTAAATAGACCAATCAAAGTAAGTACAATAGATGGAATAAAAAGAAGAGTAAGAGCTACTGGGGGTAGATGTCAAGGAGGATTTTGTACACCTAGAATAATTGAAATCATAAGTAGAGAGTTAAATATTCCTATGGAAGAAATTCAGAAGAGAAATAAGGGTTCAAATATATTAGTTGATAGAACAAAAAAAGCTTTCGAGGATTATAAGGGGGATTGTTAACTATGAAGTATGATGTAGTAGTTATTGGTGGTGGTCCAGCAGGGTTAGCAGCTGCATATGAAGCTTATAGAAATGGAGTAAATAAAGTATTAGTTATAGAAAGGGATAAGGAATTAGGAGGTATATTAAATCAATGTATTCATAATGGTTTTGGAATTCATCATTTTGGTGAAGAATTAACAGGGCCTGAATATAGTCAAAGATTTATTGATGATATAGATAAAACAAATATAGAAGTAATAGTTGACACAATGGTTTTACAAATTGATGAACAAAATAAAGTACATGCAATAAATAATGAAAATGGTTATATGATTATTGAAGCTAAAGCAGTTATTTTAGCAATGGGTTGTAGAGAAAGGACTAGAGGAGCAATAAATATACCTGGAAGTAGACCTGCAGGAGTATTTACAGCTGGAACAGCACAGAGGTTTATAAATATGGAAGGATATATGCCAGGTAAAGAGGTAGTTATATTAGGTTCTGGAGATATTGGACTTATAATGGCTAGAAGAATGACCCTTGAGGGAGCAGATGTAAAATGTGTAGTTGAGCTTATGCCATATTCAAATGGATTAACTAGAAATATTGTTCAATGTTTAGATGATTATGGTATACCACTAAAATTAAGTCATACTGTAGTTAATATACATGGAAAGGATAGAGTAGAAGGTGTTACGATAGCGAAAGTAGACAAAAATTTAAAGCCAATAAAGGGGACAGAGGAGTTTATTAAATGCGATACATTATTATTATCTGTGGGACTTATTCCAGAAAATGAGCTTACAAGGGCTTGTGGTATAAAAATAGATAGAAGAACTAATGGTCCTGTAGTTGGGGAGTTAAGGCAAACAAGTAAAGAAGGGGTATTTGCATGTGGTAATGTGGTTCATGTACACGATTTAGTAGATTATGTGACAGAAGAGGGATATTTAAGCGGTAAAGGAGCAGCTTTATTTGTAAAAGATGAAATGAATACAGATATTACACATAAGACTAAAAATGGATATGGTATTGGTTATGTAGTTCCCCAAAATATTAATATTAACAATATAGAAAATGAAGTTAGATTTTATATGAGGGTTAAAAATGTCTATAAAAATCATGTTATAAAAGCTAAAGTTGGTGATGAAGTAATTGCTAAAAAAAGAGAAGTTAAATTTACTCCTGGTGAGATGATAGGGTTTTCAATTAAAAAAGAGCAATTTGAGAAGTTGGTAGGTAATGAAATAGAGTTTTTTGTAGAGGGGGTATAAGGATGAATGAAGCTAAAACTCTAACTTGTATAGTTTGTCCCATAGGATGCACAATTGATATAAAAAAAGAAAATAATGGTTTCATGATAAATGGGAACAAATGCAAAAGAGGGGAAAAGTATGCTATTGAAGAATTAACAGCACCAAAAAGGATAGTGACTACTACAGTAAAAGTTAATAATAGTGTACATCCTGTAGTTTCAGTTAAAACATCAGAACCAGTACCTAAGGAAAAAATATTCGATATTATGGAAGTTATATCAAATACTGAGGTGACAGCACCTGTTAAAATAGGTGATATTATAGTTAAAGATATTTTAGATACTGGAGTAGATATAGTTGCCACTAGAAATGCAAAGGAAATATAGGGGTGTTAGTAGTAAGTGGTTAGTGGCTTAATTATTTTTTTAGTATTAAATACTTAAAAAGTGGTCAGGCTTTGGCCACTTTTTAAGCATATAAAACCTCCTATAAGTCAATAATAATTTTAAATATTCTTATAGGAGGTGCATAATATGGAAGATTATAACACAATAGAAAATATAATTAATCAAATGAAAGATGTAGAGAAAAATAACTGGAGTAATATGGAGTTTATATCAGGTATTGATTTATTATTAACTTCAAATAATAATGGAACTGATAAGGATGAAGAACTATCACAGAAATTCTATAGTTTAAGGGAAAAAATGCAGGAAGTAATAGATTCTACGAATGATATTCTTACTTATTTAAATGAGCAAAAGTAGTTTATAATAACATAAGAAGAGGTGAATAGTTTGCTAACTAGACTGTTGATTATAGCTATAACTCCTGCAATATCTATAGCATTAGCTATTTATTTAAGTGATAGATACGACAGAGAACCTATAAAGCTATTATTTAAGACATTTATTTTTGGAGGACTCTCCATAATTCCAACCATAGTATTTGAGAGACTATTGATGTCAGTTAATATTTTGCCTGGAATTTTAGGTATTGCTTATACAGCATTTATAGTGGCAGGATTTACTGAAGAATTTTTCAAAAGAGAAGTGGTACTTAGACTAAATTATAATAGTAGATTTTTTAATGAAAAACTTGATGGTATAGTATACTCAGTTTTTTCAGCATTAGGATTTGCAACTGTAGAAAATATAGTTTACGTATTTAGGTTTACAACTACTTACAATCCCTTTGTGGGTTTATATAGAGGTATACTTTCAGTACCAGCCCATAGTATATTTGCTGTGACTATGGGATATTATTTATCTTTAGCTAAATACTCAGATAATGAAGAGGTAGAAAGACAATATTTAAGAAAAGCACTTATAATACCTGCAATATTACATGGTATATTTGATTTTATATTAATGTCTGGAATTCCAATGCTTGCTGTCTTATTTATTCCATACATAATATATATATGGAGAACTAATCAGATTAAATTAAATGAATATATAATTGAATCAGGAAGGCGGTATTTAAAAAAAGATAGAGAAGAGTAATAAAACTATACATATATGAGAGGAATTAGAAGATAAATGTAGAATATTATAAATAAATTGAGATTATTTTAAAATAATAAGTGAGGGACTTAATATGAAAAAAAGGAAGATAGTTATAAGTCTAGTAATTTTATTGTTTTTATCTTCTGTATTCCTTGCTAAATTTTTTTCAAGTAGCATTGGGACAAGCGGAGATTTGGAATTTATTAACTTTAATAAGAACGTAAAAACGCTAAACAAAAGAGAGATAAAATATATACGAAATCCTAATATGGGTAAGATAAATATATCCATAGCAGCTACAGGAGATATAATGTTTCATACAACACAGATAATAAGTGCATATGACAATAAAACTGGTACTTATGATTTTGAGAGTCCATTTAAACCAGTGAAAAAATATATTGAATCAGCAGATATTGCTATTGGCAATTTAGAAACTGTAACTGCGGGGCGAGAACATGGTTTTACAGGCTACCCTAGATTTAATTCTCCAAAAGTAGTTGTAAGAGCATTAAAGAATACTGGCTATGATATATTGGCTACAGCAAATAATCATAGTTTAGATAGAGGAAAAGAAGGAATAATAGAGACTATTGATAATATAAAAACATATGGCTTAAAAAATATAGGTACATATAAGACACCAAACAACGATATACTTATTGAAAATGTAAAGGGAGTAAAGGTGGCTTTTTTATGTTATACTTACGGATGTAATGGTTTAGAGAGTCTTTTAACTAAAGATGAATTAAAGTATATGATAAATCTAATAGACGAAGACAGAATAAAAAATGATATAGAAAAAACTAAACTAGCAGGAGCTGATTTTACAGTAATATTTATACATTGGGGAAATGAGTATCATAGAAATGCATCACCTTTTCAGAAACAGTTGGCTGAAAAAATGGTAAAATGGGGAGCTGATATAATTCTTGGTAGTCATCCTCATGTAGTTCAGGAATCTGACATTTTAGAATATAACGGTGAAAATAAGTTTATCATATATTCAATGGGGAATTTTATATCAAATCAAAGATATGAAACAGTAAACAATAGATATACAGAAGATGGCGTTATTGTTATATTAAAATTACAAAAAGATTATGTAAATGAAATTATAAGTATAGAGTCAATTGAATATATACCTACTTGGGTAAATAGATATAGAAAAGATGGAAAGTATAAATATGAAATATTGCCAGTAGAAGAGTATTTAAATAATAAAGCTCAGGATTTAAGTAAAGAAGTATTTAGTAGAATGAAGAAATCATTTAATAGTACTATGACAAAAATGGACCAGAGGTAAATTTGAGATTATCTCTGGTTTTTTTGATAATTTGTTGGATTAACAGAAATGGAACTATTTTACTATTTTAACTTATCTTAAATATAAACAAACGGATTTTACGAAGGTATTTTTCAAGAAGATATGTATTTTTTACCTATTCAATTTTATTACCTAAATGAATGAAAAAATGTATAAACTATAAATTTTCTAGATAAAATTATGGTTTACTAACAGGAATATGATAATAAAAAAAGAATATATAAATTAATACTATATTAATGCTTAGAGGTGACTGAATTGCAGTTTTTTCAAGAATTGTTTTTTAATATGAGGATAAGAGATTTTATAGATATTGCCATAGTTGCATTTGCATTTTATAAATTATTCATGCTTATAAGAGAAACAAGGGCTGAACAATTAGTTAAAGGAATTTTGGTTTTATTTGTTGCTACAAAAGTAAGTGAATGGATAGAGTTACATACTGTACAATGGATACTTGAAAAAACCATGACAGTAGGGGTTATAGCTTTGCTTATAGTTTTCCAGCCTGAACTTAGAAGAGCATTAGAGTATATAGGAAGAAGTCGTTTTTTTACCAAATCCTTTATAGAAGTTAAAGATGAGGATATAAACCATATTGTAGATGAAATAGTTGAAGCTACAGCATCCCTTTCTAGACAAAAAATAGGTGCTTTGATAGTAATCGAAAGAGAAACAGGACTAAATGAAGTAATAGAAACGGGTACTGAAATAAATGGATTAATTTCCAGTGGACTATTAATAAATATATTTATTCCTAATACACCACTACATGATGGAGCTGTTATAGTTAGAGATAATGTTGTTAGGGCAGCAGGATGTTTTTTACCTTTGACAGAAAATATGGACTTAAGTAAGGAATTAGGAACTAGACATAGAGCAGCATTAGGTATATCGGAGAGGTCAGATGCTATATCGCTTATAGTATCAGAGGAAACAGGAGCAATTTCTGTAGCTGATAACGGTAAATTATCTAGATATATAGATATAAAAACTTTAAGACAAATTTTACTTGAAGTATATAAGCCTAACGAGCAAAAACAAAGTTTATTCAAAAAATGGAGGCAGAGTGATGAAAAAGAAGAAGCCGAATAATATAACTATAAAAATTATATCTATTGTCTTTGCTGTTATCATGTGGACTTATGTTATGAGCGAAATGAACCCACAAATTGATAAAGAGATAAAAAATGTAAAAGTTGATATATTGAACTTAGAATCGGTAGAACAGTCAGGATTAGTTCTAATGGACCCTAAGGAAGCTACAATAGATGTAAAAGTAACAGGAAGAAGAAATGATTTAGTTAATATAACAAATACAGATATCATAGCACAAGTAGACGTAAGGGGGTATTCGGAAGGTGTAAATAAAGTTCCTGTTGAGGTAAAGGGTCCAGATGAATTAGAAATAATAGATTTTACTCCTAAACAAATTTTATTTAAGTTTGACCAAATTATACAAAAGCAACTACCTGTTACTATAAAAACTATAGGTAAAGTTGCAGATAGTTATAGCTTAGGGAAGTTTCAGTTAAGTCCAAGTTCAGTCATAGTAAAAGGACCAAGAAGTTGGGTAAATTCAGTTAACACTGTTACTATAACAGTTGATGTTAATGAATTGTCTAGTGACTTAAATACGAGTTTACCACTAAAACCAATAAACGATAAAGGAGAAGAAGTGGGTACAGTAGAAGTAAATCCTAATGTTGTTAATGTAAATGTACCTATTTTACCTGTAAAAATAGTTTCAGTTGAACCTCAATTAAAAGGTGAGCCATTAAAAGATTTTAAAATAACAAGTGTAATAGTAAACCCTACAGTAGTAAAAATAAAGGGAAGAAAAGAAGTGCTTGATAAAATTGAATCAATTAAGACACAACCAGTAGATATAAGTTATACCATTAGTAATATTAAGCGAGAAATTCCATTACAAATACCACAGGGAGTAGAGGTTATAGGAGATGCTCAAAATCCAGTGGTAAGAGTAGGTATTGAGGAAATATTAGATAAAGAGATTAAAATTAATGTGGAAGATATAAGTTTACGAAATAAACAAGATAATTTAGGAGTAGAGATAATTGAGCCTTTACAAGAAATATCAGTTAATGTAAAAGGGATTGAAAGTAAAATTCAAAATTTATCCTCAGAAGATATATCATTGTATTTAGACCTAGAAGGCCTTACAAAAGGTGAGTATGAGGTTAGTATAAAAAATGAATCTATATACGGTATTGATGATATTAATATTAATCCTAAAAAATTAAAAATTGTATTAAAAAATGTAACAGACGAAGAAGAAAATCAAACAGAAAATGATTCTTAAGTATAAGGAGGATTAATTTGAGAAGAGAACTAGAAGTGATATTAAACTCAACCCATGATGGAATGATTGCAGTAGACAAAAAAGGAATAATTACACTTTTTAATAAAGCAGCTGAAAGACTAACTGGTATAAAGGCTAATTATGCATTGGGAAAGCCTGTAAAAGAAGTAATTATAAATACTAGATTAATGTATATTTTAGAAACTGGAGATTTTGAGCTTAATAGACAACAGGATTTAGGAAATATAAAAATTATAACAAATAGAATGCCGGTTAAGGATAAAGATGGTAATATAATTGGGGCAGTTGCAGTTTTTAGAGATATTACAGATGTTATAGAGTTAGCGGAAGAAATAACTAATCTTAAAGAAGTGCAAAGTCTTCTAGAAGCAATTTTCCATGCTACCCAGGATGCAATATCAGTTGTTGATTGCAAAGGGATGGGAGTTCTTGTAAATCCTGCATATGTAAAACTTACAGGTCTTAGAGAAAAAGATGTAATAGGTAAGCCTGCGACAGTAGATATAGCAGAAGGTGAAAGTATTCATATGAAGGTTTTAGAAACAAAAAAGCCTGTAAAAAATGCAAGATTAAAGGTTGGGCCTAATAGAAAAGAGGTTATTGCTGAAGCAGCACCAATAATGGTTGACGGAGAACTGAGGGGGAGTGTAGGAGTATTACACGACGTATCTGAGATTATAAAATTGACAAATGAATTGAAAGAAGCAAAGGAAATAATAAGAAAATTAGAAGCAAAATACACATTTGATGATATAGTAGGCAACAATGAATTGATTCGTTCAGCAATAGAAAGGGCTAAGAAAGCAGCAGAAACTCCAGCTACAGTTATACTTAGGGGAGAAAGTGGTACAGGAAAGGAACTCTTTGCACATGCCATACATAATGCCAGTGATAGAAGATTTGGTCAATTTGTAAGAGTAAATTGTGCTGCATTAAGTGAAAGCTTGCTTGAAAGTGAGTTATTTGGTTATGAAGAAGGTGCATTTACAGGAGCTAAGAAAGGTGGAAAAAAAGGTTACTTTGAACAAGCTAACAATGGAACCATATTTTTAGATGAAATAGGGGAAATAAGTATAAGTACCCAAGTAAAATTACTTAGGGTTCTTCAGGAAAGGGAGATAGTTAGAGTAGGTGGAACAAAGCCTATAAGCATTAATGTAAGAATAATAGCAGCTACAAATATGGATTTAGAACAAGCTGTAAAAGAAGGTAAGTTTAGAGAGGATTTATATTACAGATTAAATGTAGTTCCTATTAATATTCCTCCTCTAAGGAAAAGAAAAGATGATATATATTATTTAACCTTAAACTTTATAAAAAAATTTAATCAAGAATACGGACGAAGTGTTATAGACATTTCAGACATAGCATTAGAAAGATTACGACAGCATGACTGGCCAGGGAATGTTAGAGAATTAGAAAATGTTATTGGTAGGTCAATAATAAATATGAAACATAATGAAAATATAATCCAAGAAAAACATTTACCACAAATTGAACCCTTTACTAGCCAAAATACACCTAATAATGATATTGATAAGAAACAAGTAGAAAATATAACATTAGATGAATATATTTCAAAAGCAGAAAAAAGATTTATTGAGGATGCATTAAATAAATATGGATATAATAAAACTATGACTGCAAAAGCGCTAGGTATTTCAATCAGAAGTCTTTACTATAAAATGGATAAATATAAGATAAGAAAATAGTATGCAAAAAATTGCATGCTGGCGCAAAGTATGCAAAAATATGCATGCAACAATTCGCAAAAGCTAAAGATAGATGTTCTATTTGTAGAATAAATGATTTTTTACCAAAAATTACACTTACCACAAAACATACTAAACAAGCAGACTTGAGAGAAAATTATGTCGAAAAAAGAAATATTATAATTATTGGCATATATATTGCAACTAAAATAATATGGATAAATGATTAAGGGGTGAAAGGATGGATAGAAAAAATATTTTAGTTATAAACCCTGGCTCTACTTCAACTAAAGTAGCAGTCTTTAACAATAAGGAAAAGGTTATCCTAAATAGTATTGACCATAAACCAGACGACTTAGAAAAATTTAATAGTATAGTAGACCAATATGAATACAGATTAAATCTAATTTTAAATTGGTTAAAAGAAGAAGGGATAGAAACATCAAGTTTAAGAGCTGTTGTTGGTAGAGGTGGACTTTTACGTCCTATGCCAGGTGGTACATATTTAGTTACAGAAAAAATGATAGAGGATTTAAGAAAAGGTGTACAAGGGGAGCACGCTTCGAATTTAGGAGGTATACTAGCGAAAGGTATAGCAGATAAGGAAGGCATAAAAGCATATATAGTAGATCCGGTAGCAGTAGATGAATTTGATGAAGTGGCAAGAATATCAGGTATGCCAGAAATAAAAAGAAAATCATTATTACATGCTTTAAATATAAAAGCAGTTTCACATAGATTGGCTGATGAGTTAAATAAAGAGCTAAAAGAGTTAAATTTAATAGTTGCACATTTAGGTGGAGGTATATCAGTTGCACCTGTAAAAAAGGGCAGAATTGTTGATGTGAATAATGCGAATGAGATGGGACCATTTTCACCTGAAAGAACTGGTAGTTTGCCTGTAGGAGATTTAGCAAAGATGTGTTTTTCAGGTAAATATACATATAAAGAAATAAAAACTAAGATAAAAGGTAAAGGTGGATTAGTAGGCTATCTTGGAACTAATGATGCGAGAGAAGTTACTAAAATGATTGAAAATGGAGATAAAAAAGCCAAACTAATATTTGAAGCTATGGGATATCAGATTGCTAAGGAAATAGCTGCTATGGCGACAGTATTAAATGGTGATGTAAATCACATAATATTAACTGGAGGATTATCATATTCAAAATTATTAACTGAGTATATCAAGGATATGGTGGAGTTTATTGCTCAAATAACAATTTATCCAGGTGGAGATGAACAAGAAGCTTTAAATAATGGTGTTCTTCGTGTACTAGAAGGAAAAGAAGAAGCAAAAATATATGAAAACGAGGTGAAAATTGATGATTAAAGGATTCAAAGATGTACTTGAATTAGCCAAAAAGAAGGGACCAAAAACTATATCAGTAGCTGTTGCCCAGGATAAAGAAGTTTTATCAGCAGTTAAAGAGGCAAATGACTTAGGAATTGCCGATGCTATATTAGTGGGTGATAAAGAAGAGATTGTAAGTAAAGCTAATGAAATTGGTATGAATGTAGACAAATTTGAAATAGTTGATGTAAAAGATTTAAAAGAAGTATCGAGAAAAGCTGTTGAATTAGTGAGTACAGGAAAAGCTCACATGGTAATGAAAGGTCTAGTTGATACTTCAATAATTTTAAAAGCAGTTTTAGATGAAGAAATAGGCTTAAGAACAGGTAAGGTCTTAAGTCATGTAG
Source organism: Caldisalinibacter kiritimatiensis (assembly GCF_000387765.1). Lineage (NCBI taxonomy): Bacteria > Bacillati > Bacillota > Tissierellia > Tissierellales > Thermohalobacteraceae > Caldisalinibacter > Caldisalinibacter kiritimatiensis. Next base: position 1,641 of record NZ_ARZA01000256.1, on the reverse strand, counting down.
CTGTATTTGATTTAGAAAGATATCACAAAATTCTTTTCGTTACAGATGCAGCTATGAATATAGCCCCAAGTCTTGAGCAAAAGAAACAAATATTAGAAAATGCAGTATTTGTTGCACATTCATTAGATATAGAAGAGCCAAAGGTTGGAGTAGTATGTGCTAAAGAAAAGGTAAATCCTAAAATGCCAGATACTGTGGATGCTCAAAACCTTGAAGAAATGAATAAAAAAGGTGAAATTACTGGATGTGTAGTGGGAGGACCATTTGCACTAGATAATACTGTTTCAAAAGAAGCTGCAGAGCATAAAGGAATAGACCACGTAGTAGCAGGAGATGCAGATATATTATTAATGCCTGATATAGAAGCAGGTAACATTTTATATAAAGCTTTAGTTTTCCTAGCAGGAGCACAAAATGCTGGGGTTATAGTAGGAGCTAAAGCACCAGTTGTATTGACATCAAGAGCTGACAGTGACGAAGCAAAATTAAATTCAATTGCATTAGGAGTACTGATGGCATCAAATAAATAGGAAAAGAAAGGAGCATACTAAATGAGTGAAGTTTTTAGATTACTTATCATAAACCCAGGTTCAACATCTACTAAAATTGCTATTTTTGATAATGAAAAGCCAGTTTTAGAAGAAACATTAAGACATTCATCTGAGGAATTAGAAAAGTATGAAAAAATTTATGACCAATATGAATTTAGAAAAAATATTATACTAGAAACTTTAAATGAAAAAGGATTTAATATAACAAAGCTAAGTGCTGTAGTTGGTAGAGGTGGACTATTAAAGCCAATCGATGGAGGAACATATAAAGTTAATGAACCTATGATTGAGGACTTAAAAGTAGGAGTTTTAGGTGAGCACGCATCAAACTTAGGTGGTATTATTGCTAACGAAATAGCTTCACAGCTTAATATTCCAGCTTTTATAGTTGACCCAGTTGTTGTTGATGAAATGGAAGATGTAGCTAGAATATCAGGTATGCCAGAATTAGAAAGAAAGAGTATTTTCCATGCGCTAAATCAAAAAGCAGTTGCGAGAAGAGCAGCTAAAGAATTAGGTAAATCTTATGAAGAAGTTAATTTAATTGTTGCACATTTAGGTGGAGGAGTTTCAGTAGGAGCTCATAGAAAAGGTAGAGTTATAGATGTAAATAATGCATTAGATGGTGAAGGACCATTTTCACCAGAAAGGTCAGGAGGATTACCTGTAGGAGACTTAGCTAAACTTTGCTTCTCAGGAAAATATACTCTTGCAGATATTAAAAAGAAAATAAAAGGTAATGGTGGTTTAGTAGCTTATCTAGGAACAAATGATGGTAGAGAAGTAGTTAAAATGATTAAAAATGGAGATGAGAAAGCAGAGCTTGTATATAAAGCTATGGCATATCAAGTAGCAAAGGATATAGGAAGTTGTGCAGCAGTTCTTAAAGGAGAAGTAGATGGAATAGTTATTACTGGAGGAATTGCTTACGACGATATGTTTGTAGGTTGGGTAAAAGAAAGAGTAGGATTTATTTCAAAAGTATTTGTTTACCCAGGAGAAGATGAAATGATAGCTTTAGCACAAGGTGGACTTAGAGTTCTAAGAGGAGAAGAAGAGCCAAAAGAGTATAAGTAAGCTTAATTAAGTG
>NZ_ARZA01000255.1 GCF_000387765.1 Caldisalinibacter kiritimatiensis | reverse complement strand
TTTTTTTTACTAATTTTCTGTGGATAAGTTTAATTTTGTATTTTGCAACTATCTAAATTATGTTTAACATTTCATTCCACTTCATTATTTGAATATTTGTCTATCAGTGCGAAAATATAAGCAATATTTCTCGACTTCCTGCTTACGTCATGCCTAACTCCCGTTTCTCCATTAACCCAGCGATCATAATATGAATGTACAAACAAAAAATCTTTCTTTGATATTGTCCTTTTCATCGATAATTCGCTGGAAGGCGAATTATAAATAGCCCTATCAACATACAATCTTCCATCACGAAACGATGCTGTAAACCAAAGACCTGTTGTGGTTTGTATCTCTTCTCCCGAAGATGATAAACCCGAGATTACATAATTCCAAAGTGCTTCACTATTCATTACTCTACACCTTCCTTTAATTTGATATAGTTACCGGGGAGAGCCTCAAATAATTCCGAATAATGCCCACACCTTGCCCTTATCTGTGTATATTGCGCCTTACTTCCATCTTTTTTTAAATACAGCCTACGCCTATATATCTCATCAGCAAGTTCAGATGCATGCATCGTCTTGTTTTCTGCCTCTGATAGGACAATTTTCATAGCTTCATGAAGTGTATAGTTATTTTGTTTACCTGGCATATTAGTGCCATTTATAACCTCATCATCGTACTTCAGCACAATATAAATAGGCTTATTATCTTGAAACACAGAGGGACAGTCCGAGACCACTGAAAAGGAGGTGTTTTTTGGCTTCAATTTCAATAATGAAAAGAATCCTTATCTCTTTAACAATAAATTACCATTTTATAGAAATTAAATGGATTTAAATAGGATACCAGCTTGGCTATCCTCTTTAAATTTACGGCTAATGCTGTAAATTTAGCTTGTAATGACATACTTTTAAGACCGTACCCCTAGCTTGAGCCAGTCCGTGAAATCTTTTCATTTCTCCATTCTTAGCTTCGTGATATGCCCTATTTTTATATTTCTCTTTGAATTCCTCAGATTTTGCCATTTTGATATCTCATAGAATTCTGGAGTATTAACACTAATATGTAAAATCTTTCGCACTTGTTGTTTTGCACATTCATCATGTTTTGGACAATTTCTACATTGTTCTATCTCAAAGTAGTATTTTAAATACTCAGACTCTTTTTCTTCTTTAGTTTTTTTACTTTTCTTCTTCTTAACTGTTCGGTTGCCTTGGCTACAATACCATTCATCTGCATCTTTATTGTAGATATACTTACTTTCATCAATTTTGTATACTGTTTCACTAACTGGTATACAAGCTTTAGCACCATATTCCTCTATTGTATCTAATATATTTTTTCTAAAATATGCTTTATCTCCGTACACTTCTTCTATTTCAATCCCAGCTTCCTTTGTTCTTTCTAACTGTTCTTTTGCATATGTTCCATCGCTAACATTCATTGCTGTTATTATTTTTTCTTTTGTAAGCATTGTAAATTCAGTCTTATATCCAAAGAAACTCACTTTCTTACTTTTTGTTCCAACTCTTGCATCTTCATCAACTAATGAACGTATACCCTTTTATTTTATAAAATTAGGAGAAGCTAGGATTTTTTTCGCTTTGTCAATTGCTTTTGATATCCTGTTGTTTTTATCATCTAAATAGTGCACTTCTACCTGGTTTATAGTGCTCTCCAGATATTCCTTCATCACTTTTTTTGCTTCATTATGATCCTCAATCTCTTTATAGTTAGGGATATCTGTATCTATTTCTTAAAGTAATTTAGGATTTTCTTTTTCTATTTCTTTAAATATCTTTTTCGCTAAATGCTTCATAATTCTTTTTGGTACTTTTTTAATAGTATTAGCTTCTGTATGTGTAACATCAATACTTATACTTTTTTCATTGATTATTCCTTTTTCTACACATTGTCTAACTACTTCTTTAATAATTTCATCTAATGAAATATCCTTTAGTCGTTGGGTTCTAAATTTAGTTAGCAGACTTGCTTCAGGCAATTCTTCTTCAGGGTTTATTCCTAAGAACCACATATATGCTAAGTTAATATTTCCTTCTTCAATAACCTTTACATTTGATAAACTATATAGATATTGTAAGATACACAGTTTTACCATCATCTCAGGTTCTTTAGCTGGTCTACCAAAGTTCTCACAATAGCTCTTTTTTAATAGTTCATTTACGAAACTAAAATTAACAGCGCTATTTATTAACTTCAATACGTGATTATCAGGTATTTTATTATATAATATTGAAAAGATAGTTTGCTGTTTATCAGCCTTTCTTAACATAAAATAGACCTCCTAAATTCTTTATACTATATAAATTCCACATAAACCTTAAGAATCCTTTTTGAATTTAGGAGATTTGGAGGACTTTTTCAGTGGTCTCAAAACGTCCCCTTGCCACTTCATTACTCCTTGGAATTCAGATAGTATTGGACTTCATTTTGTTATTCAAGCTCGTCCCTTCCAAGCAAGCCTTGTATGAGGTTCGTTTTCCTCAGACCGAGATTTTGCCTAAGGCTTCCTTCAGATTCCATCTCACGGTGGACACCCATGCTTTCGACTAGTGGTTCCCACTACCAAGCCCACAGCGGACTTTCACCGCCAAGTTATTGCCCTTGCTGGGCGCACTAAAGGAGTAGGATTATAAATAAATCCTACTCCTCATATTACAAAGATTCTAATTTTTTATGCTTAGATCTATGGATTACCGCTAATAATTCCAATTTTCAATAATATATCAATAGCTTCTTCTCTGCTAGTGGCTAATGGGACAATGCAATATCCATCATCTTCATTCCAGTCACCCCAGTTGCCTGAAATTTTTCCGCCTCCATCCTTATTTAAGGGATTTTTACTAAAAACGATTATCGCCATTTTATGAAACCAAGGTCTTGAATATAAGCGTCCTAGAAAAAATGTATAGCGATTTGGGCGACCATTAACATCTTTTTCTGAAAGGTATGTGTATTCAAGAGGCCAACCATCATCAGAGAGATAAACTTTACTCAATTTCTCATTAGTAAGCCTATAATCAGAAATGACAATCTGCCCGTCAAACATATCGTCGGAAAAAAGATTCCAATGATACCTTCCTTGAATCTTAACCTGGCATTGAACAAAATAAGAGGGATCATCAAGCTTTATCTCTATAGCATCGTATACCCTATTCATTGGTATCGGAATGACAAAAGCTAAGAACATCAAGATTAGAAATGCCATAAATATCCATTTAATAATTATATTCTTTCTATTTACTTGCATAATTCCCCCCTTAAAACACCACAGATGGTAGAGTCAATGCTGCATAGCTTTAGTCTAACAAACTCGTCACTATGCTGTAAACATCAATAGTTTCAATGTGAGTAAAATACCCCGTAGTGTTTTCATAGAGACTAATAATACTGCTGTATAGTGTTGAATTACCATAGAATCCTGGAGTATTACTATATTGAGCACCATATGTGTACGTACCGTATTCGTAATTATATGTGCCACCAGGTCTTACGCTTGTTGGCCATTTCGCATCAACCTTCAAGTGAGCTTTGAACTGTTCAGTGCTACCCCAATCATAATATGCATAACCAGAAACTCTATCAAGCTTATCTTGAATGAAGATTGTTCTTACATATAAGTCACCAGATACTTTGGCTTTAAGGTAACCTCCAGATGAACTATAGGTTACAGAAAGTGGAGTATCAAAAAAACTAAAGAAAGTTGATAGACCATTTGCAGCTGCTTTTACTGCTTTATAAAACCTACCTTTTACATAATGATCTAGGACAGCCTCTAATGTTTTTTGGGCTATTTCGTTCCATTTTAGTGATGTTCCAATATTTCCAGGAGTAACCCAAGATGATTCAACGTTTAGTGCTGATTCCAAATACAGGAATTTATAATTATTATATGTTCCTAAGTATACACAATGTTCTTCCCAATACTCAGGGTCATCTGGGTCATTGCTTAAAGTCATCGCATCCCAATACTCAGGGGCATCCGGGGCATTACTTAAAGTCATCGCATCGGGTCTATTAAGGAAAATGTTTATATAGTTAACTTTCTTTCCCTGTTCAACAAGTTCCTGAACACGCATAAAAGTGCGTTTGTACAAAGGGTTAGTAATAATATCTACCTTTGAGAATTTTTCAACCTCGATTATTTCATATGCATCTTTAGATATGTGTAACTGTTCATTAACATTGTCTTTAGATGAACTATTAGAGACATATTTTTTTGCTTCATCAATTTGCTTAGATACAGATTCCTTAATGGAATTTATGTTATCTTCATTATAATTGTTGATATACGTAAAGTAAATTGGAATTTCAGACAGCATGTTAACTACCTCATTCGAAATACTTATTGGCTTAATAGCTTGTATATCAGCTTCGGGTGCTAGATCTGCAGCAAAAACAGTATAGGTTCCTGACAAAATCATACACAATGTTATAAATAAGCTTAAAAATCTCTTCATAAATAAACCTCCTCCTATAATAGATTTAAAGTTAAAAATTAAAACAATTTCCAGTCAAATATTGCTCTTTTAAAATGAATCTAAATAAATTTGAATAAGGGTCTTGGACTTTTTGTGATGTTCCCAGATAATGATAATAAGGATCGTTTGGGGAAATTCTTTTCTCTCCTGTAGCTTTGACTACTCGATTAAGTCTGTTTCCCCAGTCTTCACTAAAACTTCTAACTCGTAGGCTGTTCCCTCCGGGAACCTATGCTGAAAGATAGCAGCTTTCAGGTAGCCCATAGGCGGAGTGAGTTCTAATAAGCGAGGATGATTGACCAGTGAAGAAACTGGGGACATCCCTAAGAGTCCAATTCCCTTGATCCTATAACGAAAGGAGGACATACCAAATGAAAATCTTTGTAGGTATTGATGTTAGTTCTTTTGATATGAAGGTTTGTATTATGAACAGTGATGTGAAGTACTAAATAAACTTACCTCACAAAACAACCTTCATGGTGCTAAAAGCATTAGTAATGAAATTACCAATCTAGCCAAAGTCAACAAAGTTAAAGAAATTCAAATTGGCATGGAATCCACTTCCGTATATAGCTGGCATCCTGCCATCTTCTTTAATGAAGATGAAGCTCTTAAAGAGTTCAATACCAAGGTTTATACTATTAACCCTAAACTTATTAAAAAATTCAAGGATGCCTACGTCGTTCTAGACAAAACTGATGATATTGATGCATTTATCATAGCTGACAGACTACGATTTGGTAGACTGCCACTGAGCATTATTAAGACTGAACAATATATGGCACTTCAAAGGCTTACGAGAATGAGGTTTAGACTAATACAAAACCTTACCCGTGAGAAAAAATACTTTCTACAAAATCTATTTTTTAAGTGCAGTGCATTCTCTACAGAAGTTGAAACTTCAACCTTTGACAGTACAATAATGGATCTTTTGCTTGAAAGATACAGCCTTGATGAAATTAGCTCAATGAATATAGAATCTTTAGCTGACTATCTAAGAGAAAAAAGTAAAAATAGATACTCCGAGCTTGAAAAAGTCGCTAAATGCATTCAAAAAGCTGCTAGATCATCATATCGTTTATCAAAGTGCGTAAAATATTCTATAAATATTTTATTAGGTACATCAATTGAATCCATACGTAGTATCAAAAATCAAATTAAACAGTTAGATAAATCTATAGCTAAGATACTTGAAGGCATTTCAAATACTCTTCAAAGTATATCAGGAATAGGTCATGTATACTCAGCAGGTATCATAACTGAAATATGTGATATTAATCGTTTTAAGGATCAAGCATCCTTAGCTAAATATGCTGGTCTCACATGGTCTAAACATGAATCTGGTAAGTTTAAAGCAGATGATACAAATACGATACGCTCTGGTAATACGTATCTACGTTATTACTTAGTTGAGGCTGCCAACTCAGTAAAAATGTATGATACAGAGTTTAGTGACTATTACTATAAAAAGTATCATGAAGCTTTAAAACATAAGCACAAAAGAGCCCTCGTCTTAACTGCAAGAAAACTTGTGCGATTGGTCGATGTGCTGCTACGCAGAGACCAAATCTATTCGCCCCAAAGGAAGGTGAATAGATAGGCTAACGCCTGCACAACTTTCTTTAAAATAATCCCAGTTTTTTACATGTGCCACTGGGCTAGATTAGTGTTGTCTTTTTTAATCTATAAGTCTTAAAAAATCCAATTTATTTGTTTTATCTGCTTGACATATTCCCGTAGGACTTTCAACATTTCGTATTGCCCAAAATCAACCTATTCTTTCGACAATATCATTTTTTAATATTTTGTAACTATATAGGCCTATTGATTACAAAATAAACAAGCTTGCTTACAACAATTATTCTACCCCCCCATTCCAAATTTGTCAATAATTTCATTGTAAATAT
>NZ_ARZA01000254.1 GCF_000387765.1 Caldisalinibacter kiritimatiensis | reverse complement strand
AAACCAAATTAACTAAAACTTTTGAAAGTGAAAAAATAACTTTAGGAATAAATGGTTTTTAGGGTCAGGCTGAACAATTGTGAATTTATGAAGCCTGACCCTTTAGTATTCAAAAAATCATAAGAGTTGGTACTTAAGGGATATATATCTAAAAGTTATAGTTTTTGAAAAGGATTTACCTGAACTAATGGAATTTGTAAGAGAGAATCCTAGAAATATAGAAGAATATGCAGATATATTAGTAGATGAGTATAAAGGTGAGGTAATAAATATCTATAAAAAAAGTATAATGTTAAGAGCAAGTTCATCAGTTGCAATTGTAAAAGGGATAGAAACTAAGGATAGTGGATATTAAAGTCCATTATCCTTTTTTAGTGCGCCCAGCATGGGCGCTTGCTTGTCGGTGAAAGTCCGATACAGGGGCTGGTAGTGCCAACTGTTAGCTCAAGACAAGGGTGTCCATCGTGAGGTGGAATCTGAAGGAAGTCGGCGGCAAAGCATTGAACCGAGGTACACGAATCAC
>NZ_ARZA01000253.1 GCF_000387765.1 Caldisalinibacter kiritimatiensis | reverse complement strand
AGGTTGAGGAGGGATAATGATTAAAAAGGTTAGTTTAACTATTATGAGTGTAATATTGTTGTTTACAATTATTACAACAGTAAAAGGATTAGGTACCTTTGAATATAGTATTTGTAATAGAAAGGAATGAATAATAAATATGAAAAAAATCAAATATTTGTTCACTGTATTGATATTATATGTTTTGTTAGCAAATCTTTATCAGAATTACATATACTATCTAATTCCTTATAATCCTTTAGAAGATATCACAGATAATCCTTATAGTTGTCATTTTACCTTAAATTATTCTAATGGTGGGATAACCAATGCTAGTTATAATTTAAATACTAATACTCTTATTTTTAAATATTTTAGTGACTTGAATTTGATACCTTTAAAAGAAGAAACAAACAAAGAAGAAATTTTTGAACATGAGAATGATATACATTTTTCTTACAGGTTTAGATTTCGTCCACCAAAACTATCAACACATTATTATATAACTATTGATGAAATATGGTTAGATAATTTATCTGTTCTTTGTATTAGATCTAATAAACCGGGTTTCCATAATGGATACTATAAAATTATAGATTCCAAATTTGATTATAAGTATGTTAATGACTTAATTAATACTTGTGAAAAATAACAAAAGTGGTCTGTATTACAATTTTATTGTGATTCAGCCCACTTGTATTTGTCAAGTGAAAAATCCCCCAGAATTTAATTGAAACTTCCCCTAGTGGAGGAA
>NZ_ARZA01000252.1 GCF_000387765.1 Caldisalinibacter kiritimatiensis | reverse complement strand
TGCAAGAGGGTTAGAATAATCATCTTTAGTTTTAAACATTAGTATAAAAGCTATCAGCTGAGAAATACAAGCTAGAAAAATATCTGATTTTAAAGAAATTGTTTTTCTAACTTTTAGAGACTTAATTTGAATAAAATTTTTAATCTGAGAGATAGATCTTTCAACAATAGTTCTTAATTTGTAAAGAGATCGCCATTTTAAACTATCTCTAGGAAAGGAAGAATTGTATCTATAATTATGATGAATAGTAATTTGTTTAATTCTTCCACACTTTGATTTAGGTACAGGGATTATCACAATTTAAGATATAAGTAGTTTTACCATCAATCCTAGTTTTTTTAACCTTAGGACAAATATATTTAATTCTATCAGCACGACCTTTTTCACGAGTAATACCATCATAAACCATAGGTAAAGAATCATCAAAAGGACAAAGAGGAACACCAAATTCATTGAAACTAGGCTCAGCTAAAGCAGATGAATTACGAGGATTTAAAGCAATAATAGGCATAATGTTCTTTCTATGCAAATAAGCATAGTTGTCATCAGCATCAAACCCTGAGTCACCAATAAAATATTTGTATTTAAAATTAGGATGCAAATTAAAAAACGTTTCAAGAGTAGGAATTAAAGATTTAGAATCATAAGTATCTTTAATATCCTGAGGGGTTAAATCAGTAGAAAGCTTGTTATCAGAATCATAAAAATTAACATCTCTAACGAGTCCAAAACCATTAGTAGAGATAACAGACTTTTGAAAATAACCAAAGTGACCATTAAGATAACATAACTTAGCATCATTATTAGAAGAAGCAAATTTAAGGCATTTGACTTTGAGCATACTTTTCAACATCGAAAGTAGAATCAGGGTCGTCATTTTTTAATTTTTTTAGCATAAGACTTAGCTTTTCTAAGCTGAGATTGATAAAACTTAGGATTATTTTCCTTAACATAAGGTTCAAAACCAGTAGTATCAGTAATAAGGATAGAAGATAAAAAAGGATTAACTTCCTTAGCCATATCTTCAGTAATATCAACAAGAGCATGAAATAAATCTCTTAAATCATCGAGAAAGTCAGATTTAAATCTTGAAAATTGAGATTTATGAGGAACCTTATTAAAACCACAGAAGCTACGCATTTCAGAAGAAATATTTAAAAAAGAAATTAAAAGTTTAGTAGAAGGAATAGATAGAATACTTTTAAGAATAAAAGCTGAAAGCATAGATTCAAGAGAATAACTTCTCTTAGCACCAAAATGAGAATAATAATTTTGATAAAAAGAATAAGGAATAAAATCACTAATATTAATAAATTCATCAGTAAAGAAAGTAAATTATTTTGATTTTGATCAAAAAACTTATCAAAATCAGAAGAGATATCGCGAAAGTTTAGTTGTTTAGCTTTAGGTGGCATAAGTTTCTCCTTTCATATTTATTTTAGGTTATACACAACCTTACATTGTATATATACCCCAAAATGGGGGAAACTTATCCATTTAAAT
>NZ_ARZA01000251.1 GCF_000387765.1 Caldisalinibacter kiritimatiensis | reverse complement strand
CTTTTCAATTTCTTCATAGGTTTTTAAGCTTTTTTCCTGATTATTCTTTATCTTCTGTATCAAAATATCTATCTCTTTTTCTTTCCCATTTTGCTTAATAAGTTTTCTGAGTTTTTTCAGGTCTTCCTCTGTATTATCAAGAAAAGATGTTACTTGAGTAAAACCTCTTACTCCACTATAAGCAAAGCATTTAGCAGTAATTACATGTTCAATTGTTTCAGCTAAACCTATCTCATCTATATTATTTCTATCTTGTAGTTCACCCAACACTCTTCTAGGAACTATTACTAAAGCAAATTCTTCTATATGACCAATTCTTTCACCATACTCTGTTTTAATTTGTGTATTTTTCTTGTATTGATAAATGTTGGAAGCGATTAATACAACTATTATAGAAATTAGTGTTATAATTAGAATTTCATTTTTCTTCATAATTCTCCCCTCTTTTTAATCTACAACTGTTAAATTAAAACAATCTTGTGCTCTATCACTATCATAATAAACATAAACATATCCTCCCAATGGAATGTGATATCTTTCTCTATATTGCATTTCAGCATAGAAATCACCTTCAACTTTTCCTTGATGTGCATTTAACCCAACTATAAAAATTTCAACGTCTTTATCATCATAATCCAATTCTAAATCTGTCCCGGCCTGAATTTCTATATTAGGTTGCAAATTACTACTATTAACATCTAAAGAACCTTTACCATCATTTAGCGCAGCATCAAGTGTACTAGTTGGTATACC
>NZ_ARZA01000250.1 GCF_000387765.1 Caldisalinibacter kiritimatiensis | reverse complement strand
ATGTAGTTTCATCTAAATTAAAGTATTGAGTATCTATAAGGATATTAATGCTGCTTACCAAAAGTATTCCAATCCCTAATCCTAAAAAAAAGCTCTTATATGATAGTTTAACCAATCTAATCATCCTTCATTTTTAATATAATATCAATTTCTCTTTTTCCTCTTCCTAATTTTTTTGCAATTTCACTGTTATCATATCCGCTTTTTTTAAGCTCTAGTATTTTATCTTTAATATTGTTTTTTTCACAAGTCTTACTATTTTTAAGTGTACTATTTAACTCAGTATTAAGTATCTTTTTAAATTCACTTTTATTACCTGTATTATGTTTATTTGAGTTGTTTTTTATTTCTAAATCTTTAATACTAATTTTAGTATCATCCTTATTGTTTTCTGTTAAAGAATCTGCTATCTCTTCTAAAGAATCTAAAATGTTAATAATATTATTATTATACAGCTTTATTTCTTCATATTTTTTTAATATATCTTGATACATATTTGTTTCTTTGTATCCTTCTTTTATTAACAGTATAAATGTTACTATGATACAAACAACTCCTATGATAAATAATATTATGTTTATCATATTTCACCTCTTCTAAACTTTTATGTCTAATTTACCCCCAATAGTTTTTTTAATTTTCTTTTTATCTATAGAGTTATTTTTTTTATTTTCTCTTTCCCTTCGTCTTTTCTTTTTGTTACGTCCTCTACCTTTCTCCTCATTGTCTCTTTTTATTTTGCTTTCATGTCCTTTTTGTGATTTATTAATCTGCTTCTGCTGTCTTTTTATATTTTTATTTGTATCATTGATTTGATTTATAATAAACTCTTTTTGAGTGTTATCATGTATTTGCTGAGTCTTTGAAACCTGTTGCGCCTTTGAAAATGATAACTGCATATCTATCGGCTTAATAGACATAATATTATCCCCCTAGTTAATAATACTAATAACTTATCTTTATTTCATTATTCTCATTATAAATAATACACTTCTTTAGTTCATCTTTAATAAACATAACACTATTGCCAATAATGACTTTAACACCTGGATATATTATATTCTTAACTACAATTTTTCCTTTAGATAATAACTCTATTTGCATTTCCAAATCTTCAATATTTTTCTTTATTAATTTAATTTTATTAGATAAGATTTTATGTGCGTTTAAAGATTTAATTAACAATTCTTTCTTCTCTTTTGTTAATCCACCAGATTTTGATAATCTCTTCAATAAGTTTATAGTTTTTGTTAATTTATCTATCTGATTTTTTAATTCATCCAATTGATTTTTTGAATCTTCATATCTTCTCTTTAGCTTTGGATTTACTCCTACTTCTAATACTGTTTTAGTTTCCATAGCTGAACCTATTATATTTGCATGTATTTCTTTTTCTGCTCTGCATACCCCTCCAACGATCAAACCTTTTCCTAAAGTAGCCTTAATAATTCCACAGCTTTTAATATCACTATGCATTATAACCTCTGAGCATACATCATCATCACTTTCTACCTTGCTATTTTCTATATATTTAGCAATTACTTTTCCATTAGCACATAATTTACCTTTATTGTGTCCATGAATTCCTTTTTTCAGAATTATATCTTTTTCACTACTGATTTCTGCTCCCTCAACTACCCCTTCGATTTCTACATTATCTTTAGAGGTTATTTTAAATCCAGTTTTAACATTACCTCTCACTTTTACCACACCATTAAAGCTTACATTTCCTGTTGAATTATCTACATCACCTTTTACTTCATAAATCTCATTTACAACAACCTTATTTCCATCCAAATAAGCTTGACCATCAACTAATGATATTAATTTCTTTGAATCATCGCTAGGTACAACATTTTTTCCATATTTCACCATTTGGTCTTTACCGGGTTTTTGTGGTATTTTTTCACCCGTTACAGTAATACCAGAACTTCCCTTAGTAGCTAATACTAACTCAGCTAATATATCTCCTTTACTTACATTATTTATTAAATTTAAATTTCTAAAATCTACACTTCCATCCTCTAAGACATTAAGGTTTATTTTCTTATTAGTATCAAACTTATATTTTATATATCCGTCTTTGCCATTGACAGGTTGTACACCCCTTGCTATAACTACTTTTTTATTATATTCTTTATTGTCAATCAATTTTCTTAAAATTGATTCATTAATTCCGTATTTAATTTTATCTTTTACAAGTTCAATTGCCTTGTCATAAGTTAAATCCTTCCCTCCATCAGGAGGTATTAATACACAATAGCCCTTCATCTTATCCTCTGAAATTATAACCTTTAATTCAGCGTCTATCATATTCTCTTCCTGAAAAGGAGCAATTTTTATAGGTTCTCCATTCCCTTTTTCTACCGCTTTTGTAACTAACTCTATATCATAATCTTTTACTCCTTTTCTATTGAGTCTACGCCTAATTTCTTCTATTGTTACTTTATTTAGAACATCATTATAGTTTACAGTTAAATACACACCATCTTCCCTATAATCGATATAGTAATACGTGTTCGTACCTATTTTATTGTTTCCTATTTCATCTAACTCTCCTTTATCTTTAACTGCTATTCTAACTTTATATTTATTTGTTATTCTAAATATAGATTTTTTTTCTTCAATTTGTATATCTACTTCATCTCTTCCTTTATTAAGCTTTTTAAGTCCCTCTTGAATTAAGTTATCTAAATACTTGCCTTCTAGTTCAATAAACTGCTGGGTCATAACCATCCCCCCTAAGTACTTAATAACCCTATATACCTACTTTTTTTATTTTGTTTTTTAATAATATAATAGCTTTACTATGGATTTGCGATATTCTAGATTCAGACAACCCTAAAACCTTTCCAATTTCTTTATACGTCAATTCGTTGTAATAATACAATGAGATAACCATCTTTTCCTTGTATGGTAACTCATCTATAGATTTTTTTAAGATGTAAATCATTTCCTTTTCCAAATATGCTTTGTCTGGGGTATTTTCTGTGTTTTTTTCTAATACACTATCTCCTTTTATACTTAATAATTCTTCAAGTGATATTATATTAAAAGTAGATATTTCTGTAAGTACGTTTTCTACTTCTTTCTTATCTACGTTTAATTCAGAGGCAATTTCCTCCTTAGTAGCTGTTCTTCCTAATTTATTTTCTAATTTATTTATTGCCTCTTCAAATTCTCTTGACTTCTTTCGTAATGATCTTGGTACCCAGTCCAATTTTCTCAAATTGTCAATTATAGTTCCTCTTATTCTTATTTGTGCATATGTTTCAAATTTTAAATTTCTATTTATATCAAATTTTTCAATAGCATCTATTAGACCAAATACGCCATATCCTAATAAATCGTCATAATCTACATTTCCCCCATGATAGTTGTATAATCTGCCTGCAACAATCTTGACTAAATGAATATATTTCTTAATCAACTCTTGCTTGTAGTAGTTATCTTCAGTTTCTTTATATTTCAACCACAAATCCTTTATATTCATTAATTATGCCCCCTGAAAGGTTTAATTCTACTGTATTTTCACTATATTTTCCACTTACATAACTTTGTTAATTGCTCCATATATGATTACATATTGCTCTAAATCACTTTAGAACCATGTCCTATCGTCTTTACACACAATGAACCGTCTTTAGCATCTAATTCTATTGTTCTTCCATAGTTACCACCTGTATCCTCAGCTACTATTTCTATATTCAAGTCCCTAAGTTTCTTTTTTGTTGCTTCAACGTTTCTTTCACCTATTTTTAAAATATCATTCTTTATATTAAACGAGAACATTTGAGAGCCACCTGCAATCTTTGCTCTTATATTATTCTTCTTAGCACCTAGTTTTATCATCTCATCTACCAAAATATCAATGGCAGTATCAGCAAATTTAGCTTTATTTTTATTATTCCTTATTTCTTTACTAGACGGCAACATAATATGTGCCAAACCTGCTATTTGGTTTACAGTATCATATAATGCTATCCCTACACATGAACCCAATCCTAAAGTTGTCAGTATACCAGGTGCTTTAAGCGCTCCTAAATCAGCCATTCCTATCTTCTTAACCTTCATTTTCTATAACTCCTAATTGCTTTAATATCGTTTCAAATGATTCCATGTTAGGAATTAAGAATAAATCTCCTAAAACTTGCTTTTCATCCTCTTGAAATTCAGTTTCGATAAATAATACTTTGTCACCTACTTGTCCAAATTGTACCGCTGGCACGCTTAAAATAGCTCCTGCCATATCAATAGATATTGATGGTACTGAGATTTTTAAATCTAAATTTATTAATGTACTTAATGAATTAACATATGATGCAGATAAAATATTTCCCACTTCTGATAAAGCTGATAACTCCATTTCATCAAACTTTTCTCTATTTGTTCGGGTATTAAACATAATATCAACTAAATTCCTCGCAGAACCTACATCTAACACCAACATAATATTCCCCTTTATATCACCGTTCATTTGGAAATATATTCCTACTACTGGCTTTTCTTCGCCTCCTAGAATATCTGGTACGTCTTTAAAGTCCAAAATTTTTATTTTTGGTACTTTCATATCTACTTTTTTATTTATCATTTTAGCTAAAGCTGTAGCTGCATTACCTGCTCCTATGTTACCTAATTCTTTTAGAACATCTAATAACATTGAGTTAAGATTATCAATACTAACTTTCATTTTTTATCCTACCTTTAAATTCTAACACCTTTTCTAAATCTAGTATCATAATCAATCTTCCATCCTTTTTACCTATACCACTTATATAATTCTTTGTATAGCTGTCTCCCATTGTTGGCACATGGTCTATTTCATTTTCTTCTATACGTATAACCTCAGATGATGCATCTACTAATAATCCAACAACACTTTCATCATAATTAACTATAACTATTCTAGATTCCTTATCTATTTCTTTTGAGTCAATTCCAAGTCTAATTCTTAAATCGATTACAGGAACTACTTCACCCCTTAAGTTCATTACACCCTTAACATAATCAGGTGCATTAGGTACTCTAGTAAAAGAACTTATTCTTTCAATAGATTTCACACTATATATATCTAACCCATAATACTCATCTTTCAATTTAAAAGCAACGTATTGATTTTCTTGAGTTCTATTAATCTGGTTCAAAACTAATCACCTCACCAATTTAAAATAAAGAGTTTATATCTAATATTAATGAAATTTCACCATTACCTAGTATAGTAGCTCCAGCTAAATATTTAATGCCATTTAAATACTTACCTAGTGATTTTATTACTATTTCTTGCTGTCCTATTAAATCATCTATGATTAATCCTGCTTCTTTATCTCCTTTTTTAACAATAACTGTTATAAGTTCTTCTTTTTGATTTTCTGTATTTGAATTTAATCCTAATAATTCATTTAATCTAATAATAGGTAAAGTTTTATTTCTAAATAAAATTATTTCCTGCCCCTGTACTTTTCTGATATCTTTACTCATGATTGGACTTATCTCTTTAATCGAACTTAAAGGGATTGCGAAAGTTTCATTTTCTAACTTAACCAATAGTGCTTGTATAATCGCTAAGGTCAATGGTAATCTAATTGTAAATTTAGTACCCTTTCCTCTTTCAGTTTCTACTTCTACATTACCACCAATTGACTCTATTTTAGTTTTTACTACATCTAGACCTACACCTCTTCCTGAAATATCGGTTATATTATCTGCTGTGCTAAATCCAGCATTAAATAATAAATCTATTACTTCATCATCTGATAAAGTATATGCTTTTTCCTCATCTACTAAACCTTTGGCTATTCCCTTTTGTCTTACTTTCTCAATATCTATTCCGTCCCCATCATCTTCTACCTCTATAACTACATTATTACCGTCAGGATACGCACATAATTTAACTACACCAGCTTTATTTTTACCTGCCTTTATTCTTTCTTCAGGACTTTCTATACCATGGTCGATAGAATTTCTAATTAAATGTATTAAAGGGTCTCCTATTTCATCTATAACAGTTCTATCTACTTCTGTTTCTTCTCCTGACATCTCAAGATTTATTTCTTTTCCTAACTCTTTAGATAAATCTCTAACCATTCTTGGAAATCTATTAAATACTCTTTCTATCGGAACCATTCTAACTTTCATAACTGCGTCATGTAAACTTGTAGTTATTCTCTCTAGATATTCAATTGCTTCATTCATATTACCTTTCTTTTCTAGGTCACCACTAGCATCTTCCATTCTCGTTTTTATTATTATAAGTTCACTTACCAAGTTCATCAAATTATCCAATCTATCTATGTCTACTCTTACTGTTTTTCCTAATCTTCTAGATTCCTTTCTTTTGTTTTTTTGCTTTTTTATAATATCATCTTTTTTTACATTCAAGGTTTTTTCTGCAATATGATTACTATCAGATTCATCAGTTATTTTACTTTCATTACTAATTTCATCTTCAAGATTAACTTCACTAATTTGAACACTTTCTATTTCAGATACTAACATTATATCTTTCTTCATGTTCGCTTCATCTGCTTTAGTAACTATTGTAACTGAAAATGTATTATCAAATTTTTCGTCTTCTATATCTTCTACTGAAGGATTTGACTGTACTATCTCTGCATTTTTTTCTAAAGTTTTAAACACTATAAACGCTCTTGCTGATTTAAGCATGCAATTTTTCTTTAATGTTATGGTAATATCAAATGCATTAAGTCCTCTTTTCTTTGCTTTTTTTAAAAGATTAATAACATACTGATTATGATCTATAAAAACCGGCTGCTTGTCCCTATTTTCAGCTTCTTTCTGTATTTGAGCTTGTTCAACTGTTACAGCAAGTTCTCCATTATTTTCTATCAACTCATTAATGTTTTTTACTAGTTTGCTGCTGTCTAAGTCACCTTCTTCGCCACTTTCACTAACATAGTTAATATAATCTTCCAATGTATCTAATGCTTCAAATAATATATCTACAATTTCTGAGTTTACTTTAAATTTGTCGTTTCTCAATGCATGTAATAAGTTCTCCATTTCATGTGTCAAGTCTTTAATTTTCATGAAACCCATCGTTCCAGCCATACCTTTTAAGGTATGTGAAGCTCTGAAAATTTCATTTAATAAGTCTTTATTATCAGGGTCCTTCTCTAAACTTAACAAATTTTCATTTAAATTTTCTAAATGTTCTTTTGCTTCAACAATAAAAATTTCTAAATATTGATTCATATCCATTTTAACACCCCACTTTATTTACTATTTCAGTAGCAATCTTATTCAAAGGTAATATGTTATCTATTGCATTATTTTTAATAGCTGATTTAGGCATACCAAAGACTACACATGAATTCTCATCTTGAGCTATTGTATATCCTCTATTCTCTTTGATTTTTTTTATACCGGTAGCTCCATCAGCCCCCATTCCCGTTAAAATAATTCCCATTTTATTCATTGTACTTATCTTAGATACACTATCCATCATTACATCTACTGAAGGTCTATGTCCAGTTACTGGTTCATTTTTATTTAGTTCAATATACAAATCTCCACTTCTCTTTTCTTTAACTTCCATATGGAATCCTCCAGGAGCAATATAACAATATCCTTTTAGAACTTTTTCGCCATCTTCAGCTTCTTTAACATTAATTTTCGAAAGACTATTTAATCGTTTTGCTAATGATTTTGTGAATCCAGGAGGCATATGCTGTACAACTAGTATACTTCCATTAATATCTTTATGTATATAAGGTATTATAGCTTGTAAAGCTTTTGGCCCTCCTGTAGATGTTCCTATAGCAACTAATGTTGAATAAGAATAATTCTTTTTAGTTACAGTATTCATACTGTAACTTTCTCCAATGTTGTTAAATACTGTCTTAGGCCTTTTTACTTTAGCTGCTGTCTTTATTTTTTTTGTTAGTTCTTGTTTCTTCTCATTATTGCTCATATCAAATACGCTATCAGGTTTTGTAATAAAATCAACAGCCCCTAATTCTAATGCTTTAATTGTAGCTTCAGCCCCTGATGTTGTTAAACTACTTAACATTACTACTGGTACTTTATGTTCTTTCATTATAGATTCTAAGCATTCAATTCCATTCATTATGGGCATTTCAATGTCAAGTGTAATTATATCTGGCTTGAGTGCCTTCAGCTTTTCTAATGCATCTTTTCCATTACGTGCAGTATCTAAAATTTCAATATCTTTGTCTTGCTCTAAAATATCACTAATAATTTTTCTCATAAAAGCCGAGTCATCAACAACAAATACTTTAATGGACATATTATATCAAACCCTTTTTTCTTAATTTTCTTTGTTCTTCAAAAATAAATTTTATTATTGATTCTCTTTTATTTTTACTAATATCAGTAAATCTCATTCCAATAGAATACTTATACTCCTTATTATTAGCAGGCTCTATTCTTATGACTTCACATTCAACACCACTAGCTTTCAACTCTTCAAGAAAATCACAAGTTACTATATCCCCTATTTCATGTTTATAGTTACATAAACATCTAATACCACCACCACTAATATCCTGGGTAATACAATGCTCCTCTATATCATTTTCAATTTTGTCATTTAAAGGAGTAAATTTTTTTAACATTTTTATATTTAAAGGTAACCTAAAATAGTTCCTTTGCTGTAATCTATTAACTTCACTAGTTCTCTCGATATGTAACTTATAAATATTTTCTAGAATACGTTCTTTAACTATAGCATTAAAATAAAATCTTCCTTTATTCTGTATATAGTATCTCACTTCTATTTTTGTACCATTATCTATTGGAACTAAGCCATTTTTATACATTGGTCCACTAATTAAATATTGAACATCATCTAATTTGTCCAGTATTTGACATGTATACTCTCTATTAATTCCTTCTTCCTTTTTTCGTATCTGAATTTTATCTCCAACTGATAAAAAATCCGATTCACCAATAATCATGTTTACATGTAACCTCCCTTACTAAAAATGCTTGTAAATCTGTCAAGAAAATCTCTAAAATCATATTTGTTTTTATCTTTTTTACCTGCTATATCTAATGCTATTTGATTAACCTTTTTACTTACCTTTGAATTCGGATACATTATGGTGAATGGAGTTTGTTGTATAACTGATTCCGAAACTATCTTTGCTTTTAAAACATAACCCAAATTATTTATATCAATTTTCAAAAACTTATCTACAACTTTATTCAGTCTACTATATACCTGTTCTGCTTCAATTCTATTTTTCACACCATTTATAACTAAATTTAACTCTTTGTGCTTTCCTTTTATAGCTAAAGTTTTAATCATTGCATAGGCATCCGTAAGAGATGTTGGTTCAGGAGTGGTTACTATGATAACCTCGTCAGCTGAATTGACAAAGCTTAAAACTGTACTCGATAATCCAGCTCCTGTATCAATTAATATATAATCAGCAAACTCCTGTAGCTGATTCAATTCTTTTACCAGTTTTGCCAATTGTGTTTCTGTAATCTCTAATAAATCCTTTAATCCCGAGCCTCCAGATATAACCTTAATATTATTAGGACCGTCTACTATAATGTCCCATATATTTTTGTTTTCATGTAATAAATCTGCTATTGTAAATTTAGGCATAATCCCAAACAAAACATCTACGTTTGCTAATCCTATATCAGCATCAAAAACTACTACTTTATTACCTAAGTTACTTAACGACACTGCTAAATTAACTGTAAAATTCGTCTTGCCTACTCCTCCTTTTCCACTCGTTATAGCAATTACTCTCGTCTTACGATTTTTTTTTCTACTACTATAGTTTTTATTTTCTTTTTTTAATTTACTCATTATTTTTCTTAATTGTTCAGCTTGATCTTTCATATTATTACTCCCCTATCAACTGCTTAGTTAACAGTTTTACATCGGCAACTCTTATGTCTTCTGGTACATTTTGTCCTACTGTGAAATATGATAAAGATTTTTTGTAATAATACTGAGAGTTTAATATAATTCCTAAATCCTCTGTTTCATCTAATTTCGTAAATATAATCTTGTAATCCTCTAAAAAGTTATAATTTTCAATTATAGACTTTACTGTTTTCCAATCTGTACTAGCACTAAGAACTAAAAAAATCTCTTTATTGTTAACAGAATTAATTAATTCAGTAAGTTCGTTGATTTGATGTTGATTTTTATGACTTCGGCCTGCAGTATCAACTAAAATCAACTCTTTATCACTTAAATTCGACAAAGCTTCATAAATTTCCTCTGTTTCATAAATAATTTTTAAAGGAATATCTAATATTTCACTGTATGTTTTTAATTGTTCAACCGCTGCAATTCTATAAGTGTCAGCTGTTATAAGCCCGACTTTATCTTTATTTTGTATTGTAAAGTTAGCTGCAATTTTAGCTAAAGTCGTAGTCTTTCCTACACCAGTAGGACCAACAAAAAATACAACCTTTTGACTTCCATCAAGCTCAATCTGTTTAGGTTCTCCAATATAATTGATAATGCTTTTTTTAACAACATTTTTGGTTTTTTCTTGGTCTAGTGCCTTTATATTCATGTGTTTATCAATTTTATTTAATATATTAAAAGCTACTTTCTCTTCCACCCCATTATTAATTAAATTATCTAAATACCTTTTTAATTCTGGTGACAATCTTTCCTCACTGTTTTTATCATCTGTATTTTTTATAAAATCTTCCATTAGCACTCTAAGCTTTTTAATTTCCTCATTAACCTCATTATTTTTATCTTCAGTATTCTCATTTTTCATGTTAGATCTAGTCTTAAATAAACTATTTTGATTTATTTCACTAAAACCTAAATTATTATTATACTCCTTTTTATAAGCCTGTTTTTTCAATCCATTTTCACTGTCATCAAGTGCTGCTACAACTTCAATTAATTGTCTTTTAAATAACCCTAAAATACCTGGTTTCTTAATTTTCCTAGTATGCAATATTACAGCATCAGAACCAAGTTCTTTTCTTAACTTATCCATAACTTCTTTATTACTATTTCCTATATAACGTCTAATTTTCATTATATTTTCACCATCCCTACAGATTGAACTTCTATATTGGGTTCAATTTCGTTATAGGAAAGCACAACTAAATCTTTAGCTATCTGTTCAGTTAATCTTTTAAAATAAATCCTTACTATGGGGGCAGTTAAAACTATAGGTTGTTCTCCTATAGAAGTAAATTTTTCAACATTTTCTGATAAACTACTTAATATACTTTGGACTCTGTCAGGTGGCATAGAAAGATATGAACCCGCTTCAATTTGCTTTATTGAGTCCATAATTAACTGTTCTAATGTCCCATCTAAAGTTATTACTCTTATACTGTTACCTTCAACATACTTTTTAGTTATATACCTAGATAGTTTTTGTCTAACATATTCTGTTAACATATCCGTATCCCTTGTAACATCTGCATAATCCGCTAATGTTTCTAATATTGTAACCATATCTCTAATTGATATATTTTCTTTTAGAAGATTAGCTAAAACCTTTTGAACTTCACCTATAGTAAATATCTTAGGTACCACTTCTTCAACTAAAGCAGGTCTCTCTTCTTTTACATTATCAATTAATTCTTTAACCTCTTGTCTACCTAATAATTCATGAGCATTTCTTTTAATAATCTCTGTTAAATGAGTTGCTATAACCGAAGGTGGATCTACAACTGTATAGCCCAAAATTTCAGCTTTATCTCTTTGTTCTTCTGTTATCCATTTTGCTGGTAACCCAAATGCTGGTTCAACCGTATCAATTCCTTCAATATTTTCTTGAGCTGTACCTGGGTTCATCGCTAAATAATGGTCAAATAATAACTCACCCTTTGAAACTTCTACTCCTTTGATTTTAATAACATATTCATTAGGACTAAGTTGAATATTGTCCCTTAATCTTACCATTGGTACAATAACACCTAATTCTAAAGCTATTTGTCTTCTTATCATTACTATTCTATCTAGCAAATCTCCACCTTGATTAACGTCTGCTAATGGTATTATGCCGTAACCAAATTCTAATTCTATATCCTCTACTTTAAGTAAAGATTTTACATTCTCTGGTTTTCTAATTTCTTCGACATCTGTTTGTTCAGCTTCTTGTTCTTCTTCTTCACTATCTTTTTGTACGTTAGAATACATCATATAACCAGTTGCACTAAAGGTTATTGCTAGTCCAACATATGGTATAATGGGTAACGGTGTCCCTATACCTAATAAAGCTAATACTCCGCTAATAATAAACATTAATTTAGGATGATAGCTAAACATTTGTTTGATAACATCTTGTCCTAAGTTCGAATCTGATGCAGCCCTTGTTACAACTATACCTGTAGCAGTTGATACTAATAAAGCTGGTATTTGACTTACCAAACCATCTCCTACTGTAAGTAAAGTATATTGTTGAAGGGCTTGATTTAATGTTAAGTCTTTTGTTACCATACCGATTATAAAACCTGCTATTATATTAATAATAGTTATAATAATCCCTGCTATTGCATCTCCTTTAACGAATTTACTCGCACCATCCATTGCTCCATAAAAATCAGCTGCTTTTTGTATTTCTTCTCTTCTTTCTCTTGCTTCTTGCTCGGTAATCAAACCAGAGTTTAAATCAGCGTCAATTGCCATTTGCTTACCTGGCATAGCATCCAATGTAAATCTTGCTGCTACTTCCGCAACTCTTTCTGCACCTTTAGTAATTACAAGAAACTGAATTATTACGATTATTAGAAATATAATAAAACCTATAATTGGATTTCCTTGAATAACAAAATTACCGAACGCTCTAATAACATTACCTGCATCTCCATCAGAAAGTATATGTCTAGTCGTTGAAATATTGAGTGATAATCGATAAAGAGTTGTTATTAGAAGTAATGAAGGGAAAATAGAGAATTGTAAAGCATCTTGAGTATACATCGAAATAAGAAGTATCAAAAGTGCAAATGAAATATTTAAACTCAACAAAATATCCAAAGTAAATTTTGGTATTGGTATTATAATTATTAAAATTATCCCTATAATGCATAATGCTATAATAATATCTCCAAACTTCATTTGTATCCCTACCTTTATTGCTGTAAACTATATACATATGCTAATATTTCTGCCACTGATTGATATAATTCCTCAGGTATCATTTCTCCAATGTCAACTGATTTGTACAATGTTCTAGCTAACAACTTGTCTTCAACTATAGGAACCGATGCTTCTTTGGCAGCTTTTTTTATATTTTGAGCAATTAAATCTTTTCCTTTAGCAACTACATATGGTGCATCATAAACAGTTGTATCATACTTTAAAGCTATGGCGTAATGAGTAGGGTTAGTAATAATAACGTCAGCGTTAGGTACTTCTTCCATCATTCTACTCATAGCCATTTGTCTCTGCTTTTCCTTGATTTTCGATTTTATTTGAGGGTCACCCTCAGTCTGCTTATGCTCTTCTTTTACCTCTTTCTTACTCATCTTTAGATTTTTTTCGTTTTCCCATCTTTGATAGCCATAGTCTAAAATAGCTAGAATTGCAAGTACAATTCCCGCCCTAATTCCTATGTGAAAGGAAATGTCAGCTATAAATTTAACGATACCTTCTATCTTCATACTAAAAAGATTCTTTACAGCTCCTATATGATTTACTACATAAGCATATATTATATAAGCTATAACAAAAATTTTTATAATTGATTTTAATAGTTCTACTAATGCTCTTTTTGATAATATCCTTTTAAATCCCTCTATAGGATTTAACCTATTTAATTTCACCTCAAGTGTTTTTGTAGTAAATAAAAAACCTACCTGTGCATAGCTCGCAGCTAATCCTATAGACAAAGCTATTAAAACAATAGGCGCTACTGTCTTAGCTACAACTAATAGTAATTCTTTAAATATTTTTTGAATTCCCTTATAATTATATATGTCTCCTATACTCGTATAGTAAGTAAAAACTTTATTAGTATACTTAATTAAATTTTCAAACATGTAACTACCAAATATCTTCATTCCTATGAACACAAACAATAACACAAATGCAGAATTAACTTCTCTACTTTGAGCTATTTGTCCCTTTTCTCTAGCTTCTTTTCTTTTTTTGGGCGTTGGTTTTTCAGTCTTTTCTTCATCTGCAAAAAGCTGTATATCTATCCTTAAATACTCCATTATTGTTTCATCCTTTTTAAATTGCCTTTATTAAATTAAAAATCTCCTCATACATATTATCAAATATGTGCTGAAGAGCTAATATATAAATAGGCATAGTTATTATCATTGTAGCAAGCCCTATAATAATTTTTAATGGCATTCCTACTACAAAAACATTCATTTGAGGAACTGTCCTTGCTAATATACCTAACATAATATTAGTTATAAATATCGTTGCTAAAAGAGGACTACTAACTTTAAAGGCTATAATAAATACTTCAGATAATATTCTTACTATATGTGCAGAAATTACACTGCTTAATGTGAAATTACCTATAGGTAAAACTTTGAAGGATGAAATTAAAGCTTCTATAAGTACAAGATGTCCATTTGTTAATAAGAAAACTAATATAGCTACTATATAAAGAAAATTACCAGTTATAGGTATCTGTATATTATGCTGAGGGTCTAGCACATTAACCATCCCAAATCCAATTTGCATATCAATAATCTGTCCTGATAAATATAAAACAGTAAAAAATAAATATGCTACAAAACCTATGATTCCCCCTACTAATGCTTCTTTAATTATCAAAAATATTAGTTGAGAGTCATTATAATTAACTGTATCTATTTCAATAAGATTAAATACAATTACTGATAATAAAAACGTAAATCCTATCTTTAATAGCTTGGGTATATTTCTTCTACTAAAAATAGGTGATATAATAAAAATCCCTGCTACTCTTACAAATACTAATAAATAAACTTGATACTTGTTTAATATTTCTTGATATATACCTTCCATAAATTTCACCTAACAATTAAATAAATGTATTAATACTATTAAATAATCTTGTAGTAAAATCAACTATTACATTCAAAATCCATGGTCCAAAAACTATAAAAGCAACAATAACTGCCACAATTTTGGGCACAAATGCTAAAGTAGCTTCCTGTATTTGGGTAGTTGCTTGAAATATACTTACTAATAAACCGACTAAAAGCCCAAAGCCCAACATAGGTGCTGATAGCATTAATACTGTAATCATTGCTTCTTGAGCTAAACTAATAACGTCAGCTTGACTCATTTATTTCACTCCTCAACTATCTGAATCCGGTAACTAACACTTCTGTTATCACATTCCATCCATCAACTAATATAAACAATAATATTTTAAAAGGCAATGAAATCATAACAGGTGGTAGCATCATCATTCCCATTGACATCAAAGTACTTGCAACAACCATATCAATTACTAGAAAAGGTATGAATATCATAAACCCTATCTTAAATGCTGTCTTTAATTCACTAATTATAAAAGCTGGTATTAAAGCACTAGTAGGTATGTCTTCTAACTTTTGTCCATTCTCCACTTCTGCAATATCTAAAAATAGAGCTAAATCTTTACCTTTTGTTTGCTTAAACATGAATTCTCTAATAGGTTGTAACGCCCTTTTTAATGCCAACTGCTCGTCCAATTCGTTTTCCAAATACGGCTGTATAGCTTGATTATTTATTTCTGTAGCTATTGGAGCCATTATAAAAAATGTCAAAAACAAGGCCAAACCTATTAATACTTGATTCGGTGGTGTTTGTTGAGTTCCTAAAGCATTTCTGATAAAAGATAACACTATTATAATCCTAGTAAAACTAGTCATCATTATTAAAATAGCTGGTGCCAAAGTTAGCACAGTTAGTAGTACCATTATTTGAATTACTGAGCTATAGTTATCTGCATCCATGTTGATAGATAAATCTGGCTGTCCATATGCAGTACCTGATACTATTATGGACAGCACAATTGCCATAAATACTGCTTTAATTATTCTATTCATCTTCCTCATCCTCATCTATAGGAAGGTCTATATTATTGTAATTTCTTATATTTTTCAACTTTTGGTTGATATTATTTAATTTTTTATTAATAATCATATTGTTTATACGAGAACTTTTATTATTTTTAAATAAATCAGAAATATTCTTTAAATAATTTCCATTTACCATGTCTTTGCTGACGATATTTTCTATATTTTCGATTATTTGATTGTCGTCAATTTTATCAAGTACCGTAGTTTGATTTTCATTAACAGCAACTATATATAGAGAATTTAAGATTTTAACTATCATAATTCTACTATTTCTTCCAATCGACATTGAATCGATTATACTAATGTTTTTACTTTTTATCATTGTACTTGATTTTTTACCAATAACCTTAGAAGTGAAATAAGATAAAAACAATACAGCAAAAAAAGCTATTAAATAAAATACTAACTTTAACATACTATCTAATTTGAATTGAGTAAAATCATTAATCTTACTACTTTGATATGCAAATACTTCTATTCTTAACATATAAACAAATATAAATGTAAATACATTTACATTTATATTTCTCAATCTTTTTTTACTCATTATTATCATCCTAAATATTTATCATCCCAACACTTTCTTTACTGCCTCTATTACTCTGTCTGCTTGGAAAGGCTTAACTATAAAATCTTTAGCTCCAGCTTGAATAGATTCAATAACCATAGCTTGCTGTCCCATAGCTGAGCACATAACTATTTTTGCATCGCTGTTAATCTTCTTGATTTCTTTAACTGCTTGTATTCCATCGACTTCAGGCATAGTAATGTCCATAATTACTAAGTCTGGATTTAACTCCTTATATTTTTCAATAGCTTTAGCTCCATTATCAGCTTCTCCTACAACCTCATATCCATTTTTAGTCAAAATATCTTTAATCATCATTCTCATAAAAGCAGCATCGTCTACTATTAATATCCTATTTGCCATAAATATTCCTCCCTTT
Organism: Caldisalinibacter kiritimatiensis; assembly: GCF_000387765.1. Taxonomy (NCBI): domain Bacteria; kingdom Bacillati; phylum Bacillota; class Tissierellia; order Tissierellales; family Thermohalobacteraceae; genus Caldisalinibacter; species Caldisalinibacter kiritimatiensis. The sequence goes on along the minus strand of NZ_ARZA01000250.1, from coordinate 7,173 downwards.
ATAATTTTGTAACTCGTTTAGATGGTTTAATAATATCTGTAATTCTAATTCCAAAATTGTCATCAATAACGACTACTTCTCCTTTTGCAATATACTTTCCATTTGCAAGAATGTCTAATGGTTCACCTACAAGCTTGTCTAACTCTATAATAGTTCCTGGACCATATTCTAAAATTTCACTTATCTTTTTTACAGTTTTACCTAATTGAACAGTAATTTCAATAGGAACTTCACTAATTAAATCAATACTTTCATTATAAGTATTGTTCTCAGTTTCATCAAAAGCTTGAAATTGTACTTTTTTCACATTCACTGGTTTAGATTGTGGCTTGGCCTTTTCAGTATTTTGGTTAGTCGTAATTGATGCAGCAGCCTCATTTACTCCCTCTTCTAATTTTACATCACTTTGTGTATATAATTCAACATCGTCATTTTGATTTTTTGATTGTTCTATAACATTATCAACTTTATTTTCTAATTCATTATCTTTTTCATCAATATTTAATATTTTATTTACCATCTTTTTTGCAAAATTTAATGGAATTAGTTGCATTATTTGACTATCAATTAAATCTCCTACTATCATTCTAAAAGATACTTTAACTACCGAATCATCATAGTTAAGTATATCTATAGCTTTATTATCCTGTACAAAATTTATTTCAAATGCATTAGGTGGTTCTATATCTATCTTTTCTCCAAACATTTCAGATAATGAGGTACAAGATGAGCCTACCATTTGGTTCATAGCTTCACTGATAGCACTTAAATCCATTTCATTTAATTCTCTATCTATGTTTGTCCCATCTCCCCCCATCATCAAGTCAGTTATAACTTTTACATCATCAACTTTTAAAATTAGTAAATTGGTACCTGTTAAACCTAATTTGTATTTCACATCAACAGCTACAAAAGGTATTTTATAAAGCTTACCTAAATCTTCAACTTTTACAACCTCAACTTCTGGCGTTGTTATTGTAACTTTCTGATTTAATAATGTAAATAAGGTTGTTGCAGCTGTTCCCATGCTTATATTCCCTATTTCACCTAAAGCATCTTTTTCAGTTTCATCTAATACGACTAAGTCATCCTCGTAGTATGCATGAGACGTATTATTATCAACTGGTTCGTCATCTGTATTATTAAGGTCACCCTTTAATAATGCATCTATTTCTTCTTGAGATAACATTTCACTGGTCATCTGTTTCTTCACCATCCTTTACGACTCTTGTTATCTTAACTGACATTTTTTTATTTTTCACTCCAGGTATACCGTGAAATTTAGGATTCGATTTGACTAATATTTTTACTTCGTCACCTTGTTTTTCATTTAATTTAATAACATCACCAACTTCTAAATCTAGTATCTCTCTAACAGTTAACTTTGTAGAACCTAACTGTGCTTTCATTGTAATTAATGTATTTTTTATGTTCTTTTCTAATAATTTAGTGTTTTCATCATCATGGTCATTGTTTTTATTAGAAAACCAAAACTTAGTACTTAATTTATTTAAAATAGGTTCAATTGTTAAATGAGGTATACATAAATTTATCATACCTTCAATCTTACCTATACTAATATTCATCGTTACTAAAGCTACCGTCTCCGTAGGTGATATTATTTGGGCAAATTGTGAATTTGTTTCTATCTTTTCTAATATAGGATTTAACTCAATTACATTTTCCCATGCCTGCTTAAGCAAATCTAATACCTTATTCATCATTCTCTTTAGTAACGTTAATTCTATCTCTGTAAATGTTCTTATTTCATCTACATTCTCTCCATCCCCACCTAATAGCCTATCAATTGCAGCGAATGCTGTTTTAGGTGACATGTCTACAATTATTTCACCGTTTAAAGGTTTAAATTTAACAATTGATAAAAAAGCTGGATTTGAAATTGAGTTACTGAATTCACTGTAAGCATATTGGTCAACAGTTAATACACTAATTTTTACTGGTGCTCTTAAATAACCAGATAAAAATGTCTGTAATAACCTACTATAATTTTCATGAATAATTTCTAAAGTCCTCAATTGTTCTTTTGCAATTTTTTGAGGATTTCTAAAATCATATTTTTTAACTTTTCTTTCATTACTATCTTCTTTAATTTCTTGAGCATCTACTTCTCCTGAATCTAACGCTTTTAGCAGGGCGTCAATTTCACTTTGCGATAAAACCTCAGACAATATAGAGCCCTCCTTCTACTGTACAATTAACTTGTTAAAATATACATTTGATATATTTTTAGTTTCAAAGATTTCAGCTAGCCTGTCCTTTATCTCCTTTTGCAAATTCATCATACCTTGGCTACCTTCTATATCCTTCTCATTTTTACTTCTAATTATTTTATTTATTTCAGTATTAATTATAAATTTCTTTTCTTCAAAAGCTTCTAATAACCTTTTATCTTTCACTTCAATCACTATATTACATAATAAAATCCTATCGCTATCTTTCAAATTAGTTGTTAAATCCCCTAAAACATATGTCAGCTTTTTCTCTTCTTTAGAATCAGAATCATTTAAATAAATATATCCTAATACACTACCGATAAGTGTAACAGTAACTACAAAAGAAATTATAGATATTAAAACAATTTTTTTCTTATCCATAGCAATTTCCCCTTTTTTAGTTTGGTTCCCATTGAGCATAGGTTGATTTCAAAATAACTACATCAACTCTTCTATTTTTAGCCTTATTTTCTGATGTATCATTTGGTACAATTGGTCTGTAATAGCTATATCCTGCAGAAGATATTCTATTTTCTTCTATCCCTATATCCTCTACTAAAAATCTTAAAACATTTGTTGCTCTTATAGCCGATAATTCCCAATTTGTAGGAAATTTATTTGAGCTTATAATTGGGTCATTATCGGTATGACCCTCAATTTTAATATGCTTATCTTTAAACTCTTCCTTTTTTAATACTTCTCCTATATACGCTAAAATTTCTTTAGCATTTTTCTTAATCACTGCTTTTCCTGAATCAAAAAACACGTTATCTAAAATTCTAATAACCAAACCTCTTTCTTCTATTTTAGCTAAAACCTTCGTTTCTAATCCTTTTTCCTTGGCATATTCTTCTATAATTGCTTTTAATTTTCTAAAGTCTTCTGCTTCCTTTTCCTCTAAAGTAGCTAAATCTTCTGGTAAATCATCTAAGTCTACATAAGGTGCACTATCTATCGTTTTACCACCTTCTAATACTCCTAATGACCCTTGAAATGATTTTATAATAGCTTGAAACTTTTGGGCATCTACCTCAGAGAAAGCAAATAACAGTACAAAAAAGCATAATAATAAAGTTACCATATCTCCATAAGTCGTCATGTATTCTGGTGCGCCTCTTCGTTGAGCATTCGATTGTCTTCTTCTCACTCTTTTCATTATGCTTCCTCTCTTTCAGGTTCATTATTTAATGTCTTTCTAACATCTGGTGCTAAGAAAGTCTTTAATTTTTCTTCAATTATTCTAGGGTTTTCTCCAGCTTGTATAGACAATAGTCCTTCAACCATTAATTCCTTTAGAATAATCTCCTCTTTACTTTTTCCTTTCAGTTTGTTTGATATAGGTAAGAAAATCAAGTTCGCAAATAATGTACCATAAAATGTTGTTATTAAAGCAGTAGACATATTAGGTCCAATAGATGAGGTATCTGAAATATCTCTTAACATACTTATAAGACCTATAAGGGTACCTATCATACCAAAAGCTGGTGAATAAGTTCCCATAGCTTCAAAAATACCTTGTCCCTGACTATGCCTTTCTTCGAGAAATGCTAACTCCGTCTCTAATATATTTCTAACAAGTTCAGGGTCTGTACCATCTACTATTAATAATATACCTTTTTTTAAAAACTCATCATCTATATCTTCAGCAGCTTCTTCAAGAGCCAATAGTCCTTCTTTTCTTGCTACATTTGCCAATCGTATTATCTGTTGGATAATCTCATTAGGCGAAAAAGTTTTATTAACAAACACATTTTTTACTACTTTAAAAGTACTTAATACTTTTTTTATCGGAAAACTAACAAAAGTAGCAGCTATAGTTCCTCCTAAAACAATAAGTATAGATGCTGGATGTAAAAATGACATTACATTACCTGAACCAGTGGATACTCCTATTATAATAAACAAAAAACCACTGATAAGTCCTATAAGCGTAGCTAAATCCAAATTTATCACTCCGTTTCTACACTACATGCTATACTTCTTTGAATTTTTCTTTTATATTCTATTACTTTATCTACAATATCAGCACCAGATTCCTTTACAACTATTTTCTTATCATTTGTTAGAGTAATAACTGTATCTGGCGTTTCCTCTACCTTCTCAATTAAATCTGAATTAATTATAAAACTTTTTCCATTCATTCGTGTTACCTTTATCACATTTATCCCTACTTTATTGATTTATGTCCCCCAGGTTAAACCTGGGGTTTTTATTATCTTTTCAAGTTAGTCAACTCTTGTAGCATTTCATCAGTTGTTGTAATTACCCTAGAATTAGCTTGGAAACCTCTTTGTGTAACAATCATTTCTGTAAATTCCATTGATAAATCCACATTTGACATCTCTAATGTACCAGGGTTTATTGCTCCTAATCCACTATTACCAGGCATACCTATTTGAGGTTCTCCTGAGTTAGGCGTGTTTGTAAATAGATTGCTTCCCATTTTCTCTAATCCAGCAGAATTATCAAACTTAGCTAATTTAATCTGCCATAATTCTTCTTTCATACCGTTAGAAAAGCTTGCAATTACTTTACCTGATGCATCTATTGTAAAACCTGTTAATGAACCTGATGACCTACCAATTTGTCCATCAACTTCTACATCAAATGCTTTAGCGTCACTTTCATTCGCAAATTGTGTAAGTTTTGAAAAGTCTATAGTTAATTCATCAGTTCCTTTACCAAAATATGTAGATAAAGGTGTACCTCCTATGTTTGCACCACTAAAATCTATATCTATAATTTCTTCTGAAGAACCAATATCTAATTTCCCATCAGCAGTAAATTTTAGGGGGACAGGATCTGTTGATAAACTAATACCACTAACAGGTTGATTAGTTGATACATCAGTTACAGTTACACCTGTACCACTTACTTGCCACTCATCACTTGTTGCAGTCTTTTCAAATACAATCTCAACCTTATAAGAATTACCTAAACTATCCTTGACAATAGTATCTGTTGTATATGTATCACCATCTGCAGTTGATGAATCTAAATTTCCTCTTAATTCTACTTGACATGAAGCCGTTGCTGGAGCAACAATTGACTTATTTAACTTTATACCATCTAAATCTTTAGATGAATCAATACCTAATGCATCTGCATACCTTGAATCTCCTATAAACTTTCCTAATAATCTATATCCATCAGCAGTTACCAAGTTACCATCTACATCAAAAGTAAAATTCCCAGCTCTTGTGTAATATCTATTTTCAGCATTTTTATCATCTGATACTATAAAGAATCCTTCACCATCTATCATTAAGTCTGTTGGATTGTCTGTTCTTTGTGTGGCACCCTTTGTATGTACTGTATTTATTGCTCCTAATTTAAGACCTAAACCTAATTGCTGTGGGTTAGTCCCCCCTTTACCTCCTTGCGGCGCACCTGCACCTCTTATTACCTGACTTAAGGCTTCTTGAAAAGTAACTTGTCCTTTTTTATAACCTACTGTATTAACATTAGCAATGTTATTACCTATTACATCCATTTTAGTTTGGTGTACTCTCAATCCAGATACTCCTGAATACATTGATCTCATCATAGTAAATGACCTCCTTTAAATATAGAACTGTATGTATCCTCAGTCAGTCAGATACAAATAGCCTCCTTAAAAGGTCCAGCTATATTACTACAGCTCCGTCTATATTAGTAAATACATTTTCTTTTAACTGTTCTGATGTAGCGGTAGTTATAACTGTTCTATTTTTAATGCTAGTCACAAATGCTGTATCATTCATTAATATTAATGCTTCCTTTACTCCCTTTTCTTCTGCTTTTTTCACAGCACTCTCTAACTTCTTTATTTCTTCATTTGTTAGATTAATTTTTCTAGAATTCATTCTTTCTATTGCATGTTTTGAAAATTTTACCTTGTTTTCATTAGACTTTACTCTTTGTAATATCTCTTCAAAGCTTTTATTACCATTGTTTATATATTCTATCTGTCTTTTTTTAATAAAGTCATTTTTGATTTTATTATTAATCCTTTTAATGTTAAATTCATTCATGAAATCACTCCGTTTTTGATTGACTCTCCTTAACATACCCCTTTATAATTTCTTTTATTTCTTTAATTTCTTCAGTTATTGACTGTTGATTAATTGATGTTTCATTAATCTTTTGTTCATATGCTTGTATAGCTTTATTCATTGATGAAAGTTCATTTATTATATCTTTTTGATTAGCCTTATAATTACTATTTAATTCTTCTATAGCTTCTTTAATTTGTAACTGAGATTTTTGTAAACTAGTATTTAGTTCTTGTATTTGCTCTAAAGTTGTGAATTGGGCCATTTGAGCAATAAACTCTTTGTCTTCCATTGGATTTAATGGGTCTTGATTCTTTAACTGGGATACTAAGAGGTTTAAAAATGCATCTTTTCCCATCCCATTGGAAGCTGATATTTTCTCTTTATTTTCTGTTTTTTTAGTTGTTTCATCAAAAGTATACCAGATTTGATTATTGTTTACGCCATCTACACTCAAAACTATACCTCCTATGCCATTAAATCAATACTACCTTCTACCGCCAAATAAGGGTTAAGCTTGTCCATAGTTTCAATAGCTTCTAATGTATCATCAGTATTCTTAATATTATTAAATTTTCCTTTTTTTATTTGTGCTTGTCTCCAACTGCTGTATGCCCTTTCTTCAAAATTCGAATCCTTTCCTACTGAAACCTCAAACTCTTGTATATCAATTCCCTGTTCATTAAGCTCATCCTTTAATTGGTCTAAATTTGATTCAATCAGTTCCTTAACTTGATAACTTTCAACCATTGCTTTTGCAGTTACTATACCTTTTTCTGCTATAATTTTTAATGACATCTCTCCTAAAATATCTGGTTTTAGTTTAATTTTTATCTCTGACTGTTTTCCATTTATCCTCATACTAGTTTTTTCAACTATTTGACTTAATATATTATCCTTATTCA
>NZ_ARZA01000249.1 GCF_000387765.1 Caldisalinibacter kiritimatiensis | reverse complement strand
CTGTTATACCAACTTTCTATATATTTGAATATAGCTATTTTTGCAGTTTCATAGTCATAATATTTTACATGGTTCACTTCTTCTTTTTTCAATATTGAGTGAAATGACTCTATACATGCATTATCATAAGGACAACCTTTTTGACTAAATGAGTGTATAATATTATACTTTTCTACTATTTTGCAAAATTCATAGCTTGTATATTGAGAACCTAAATCAGTGTGCAGTATAAGATTTTTATCAGGAGATTGATTTACGATTGCATTTTCTAAAGCTTTTTTAGTTAAGTTGGTATCTATTGTTTTAGAGAATGAATAACCAACAATCTTTCTAGTATGAAGATCCATCACAGAAGCTAAATAACACCAACCATCTTTAATTGTGTGAATATATGTTATATCAGAAACCCATTTTTCGTTTATTTTATTTGTTGTGAAATCTCTAGATATGATATTTTCTCTGTTTTTTACCTTAACCTTAGATGAATGTGGTCTATATTTCTTTTTAACTATAGAAGATATACCAAGCTTTTTCATAAGTCTTTGAACACGTTTTAAGCTTATTTTATAGCCCCATTTTTCTAGCTTTTTATGAATTTTAGGTGCTCCATATCTTTTATTACTGTCATTGTAAATTTTTAGTATTTTTTCTTTATATTTTTTATTTTCTTTAGCTCTGTTGGATTCTACTGGGTTTAGGGTTTTATAATACGAACTTTTTGGTATCTGTAATACACTACACATTAATTTTATATCATGATTATCTTTATTCTCTTTAATAAATTCAACAACAGACTCATTATTATTTATTCTTTTGCGAATATGGCCATAGCCTTTTTTAATATCTGATTTTCCTCCTTGATTTTAGCAAGTTCTTTTTTCAATTTTTTATATTCTTCAACAGTTATAGTTTTATTGTCATCAACTGTAATTTGTTTTTTATTCTTAATCCAGCCACTTATAGTAGATTTTGCTATGCCATATTCGTCACTTAACTTTGGTATAGATTCTCCAGATTTGTATAAGTCTACTATTGTATTTTTGAAATCTTCATTGTATCTTTTTGCCAAATCAGACACATCCTTTCCCATTAATTTTATTTTATAATGTTCGAGAAAATGTGTCTACAATATTATACTAACATCA
>NZ_ARZA01000248.1 GCF_000387765.1 Caldisalinibacter kiritimatiensis | reverse complement strand
TCAAGTAATAGTTGGCAATTTTTCTTTTTCAAAATTAATCATCCAATAATTTTGTTTTTATAGTTTTATTTGAGCTTTTAACGCCCGTTAGGGCCAATATATTTTAAATTTTTATATTTTATTATTTACTCATTTTATTCTAGCCCGTTAGGGCACAGATATCCTAAGGTAGTTTTTATCATAAAATAATTATAGTTAAAAACTTAGTCTTAACTCGCTAGCACATCTATCTTCTAGCATTTTCTGTATAGCTTTTCTTCCATTTGTAACTGCACTGTTACTAAATGGAAGACTAGATCTCTTGTGTTTATATATCTTACTCTTTTTAGGCTTTCTATTTGCTTGTGATGCTGTTAGTCCTATTTTT
>NZ_ARZA01000247.1 GCF_000387765.1 Caldisalinibacter kiritimatiensis | reverse complement strand
GGAGACGTCCTGGGAGAGTAGGTCGCTGCTAGATTGGGTATCATTCCTGGGTAGCTCAATGGTGGAGCAACCGGCTGTTAACCGGTAGGCTGTGGGTTCGAGTCCCACCCCAGGAGCCATTAGAAAGAAACATGCCGGAGTGGCGGAATTGGCAGACGCACAGGACTTAAAATCCTGCGGTCTTTGTAAGACCGTATCGGTTCGACTCCGATCTCCGGCACCAAACATCGCGGGGTAGAGCAGTTGGTAGCTCGTCGGGCTCATAACCCGGAGGTCGTCGGTTCGAATCCGGCCCCCGCTACCA
>NZ_ARZA01000246.1 GCF_000387765.1 Caldisalinibacter kiritimatiensis | reverse complement strand
TTCCTTTTAGTTTAAAGAAAGATTTCCATGATTTTTCAAGGATATTAAGCACTTCCTGGGCTGTTTGACTGGGTAGATTTTTATACCAAAAATTGCTTTTAAGTCTTTTCTTTTGGGCATACCAGTTAGGATATTTTTCAAAACCAAGCTCTTTATAATTTCTTTTCTCATAATTTGCTACATTCCAAAGCTTTGCTGAAGATTTGCACATACTACCTAATATAATACTTTGCTCCTCAGTAGGCTTTAAAT
>NZ_ARZA01000245.1 GCF_000387765.1 Caldisalinibacter kiritimatiensis | reverse complement strand
AATAAATAGCGATTCATCTCCCTATTGAAATAGGGAGGATTCTCGCTTAACTATCCTAAAACTTTTTTTCTGTCACTTCTATCTACAAAAACTCCTGCAAATGGAGATATTATTACTCTAGGTAAAACAGATGCGGCCATCAATGTACCCATAAGTGCAGTTGACCCTGTGACCTTTAACACCCAAAAACCTAAAGCTATACTATAAACAACATCTCCTAATGCTGAAACAAGCTGTCCCTGCCATAATAAGAAAAAATCCTTTGTCCATAATCTTTCTTTTAAATCTGCTAAATGTTCACCCATAAATCCCCACTCCTTATTTTCAATTTTCTGAATTTAGTTTGTTAATTATATTATATAACATCCCTAAAATTTGTCAATGCAAGATTTAATTTTTACAATTATAATATCAATTTATTTTATATTTTATTGATTTAAAATTAATTTTTATAAATTTGATGTTGTGTTTCATAATAATCCAAAATACAAAATATAATTTTATTCTCCATATATATTAAATTTGGAATATGTACAAGTTAATTTTAATAATTTATAATATGGAATACTGTACCATACCTTATAAACAAGGTATGCAAGGAGTGATTTTTATGTCTAAAATCTATTTTATAAGAAAAAAAGTTTTATATGGTATTATACTCGCTATTGTATTTGTAGTAGCTATCCTAATAATAATGTCAATAGTATAAACCAACTCAAATAATAAAAGACCTAGTGCTTAACACCAGGTCTTTTATTTCTATTGAGTCTTTCTTCTGAGTTGTTATCTTCATTTTTTTGCTTCAATCTCTGTTCTTTTCCTCTTTTTTTGCCTCTACCTTCATTTTTATCTTCGTGTTCATTCTCTTTTTCATCATAATTATCATCGTCATATTCTTCATCGTCTTCATTCTCTACATCTTTGTCATCATCTTCATCGTCTTCATTTTTATCGTTATCCTCATTTTTTATATCTCTTTCATCCTTTGACTTTTTTCCTTTTTTACCTTCATTTTTATCTTTAATCTTTTTTTCATTTTCTCCTTTTTGTTCTTTGTTATCTACATTGTTGCTTTTATCCGACTTACCTTTTCTGTCCTTCTTATCTTTCTGTTCATCTGGTTTTTTGCTATTATTATCCTTTTCTTTTTTATTTCCTTCACTTTTATCTTTTTTATTTTCCTTTTCTTCTTCTATTCTTATTTTTTCCTTTATCTTTGCTTTTTCTTTACTTTTATTAGTTTTAGATGTACCATTTAATTTATCTAATTTCTCTTCTTTTTCTTCTTTCTTTCTATCTTTCACCTTGTCTTTTATTTCTTTTCTCTTTTCATTAATTATATTCACTATTTCCTTTACAGGTTTATTAAATATTTCTTCAGTCTTTATACTTTTATCTAATTTAAGAGCTTCATTAATTAACATAAGCTTTCCTGGAGACGTTTTTTCTTTTTTAGCTTTCTCATAAGTTTCTTTATCACTTTCTACAATTACTAATTCCGTATTCATTTTAATTTCTTCTATATGATTATTTACCTGTTGTTGTATATTTTCTTCTTTTATTTTCTTTCCTTTTTCTGTTATTGTAACTAACACTAAATTTTCCTTATCTTTTTCAATAAATTCTTCCTCAACTGCTTTGTCTACCACTTGATTTAATACATCATCTACTGATTTATTTTTAAAATCATCTAACTTTGATGCTATAAGTTTCCCATCATCATTTAATGGTTTTATATCTATAACCCTACCATATAAGTTATATGCAATCTCTAAGCTAGGGTTTATATCAACGTTAACATATCCAAAAGGATTGTAATAACCGTATACACCATAACTACCTATTACCAACAATATAATTGCAGCTGCTATAGAAACTACTCTTCTAAATAAATTACTGTTACTACTTCTATTGTCAATTATAATTTCTTGTCCAATATCTACATGTTCATTAGGTATTGTAGTCTCAATAAAATCTCCTTCTTTAGTTAATACTACAACCTTATCACCTAGTTTCTCCATTACAATTCCCTTCATTCAATCACCTCCAATCTATATACTCTCTAATGTACTCATAATCTCCTGTTAACACTATTACTAATGCTATTATATATATTCGGCCTCTTTCTAACTTTTTTCGATGTATAGACATAATATTTTGAATTTCTTTAATGGGTAATTTTTTCTTTTCAAGTAATTTATTTAATATGTACTCATTTTCTACTATAGATTTTGCTACATTCTTATAAAGGTCCCTAACTCTTTTTTGTTTTGGAGATGATTTAACTAAATCAGTAAACTTAATTCCCCATTTATCTAATTCTTTCTTAAACTCTAATATTTCTATTTTTCTTACTTCATTTTCTTCTTTATCTTGATGTTTTATAATCGCTTTACTGGCTCCAAGCTCATAAACATTGTCATCATTTTCTTGAATTATTTGACTCATATATACTTCATTATTTTCATTAACATGCTTTCTATAATAATCTATAAGTCTTAAATTAATTACTCTTTTAGCAAAGCTTAAAAATTTACCTTTATTTTTATCATAACTTTCTATAGCTTCCTTAAAAGCTAGCATTCCAATAGTAAGTTCATCATCTTGTCCATACTTCACGAACCTTCCAATCTTTTTCTGAACAGTACTAGCTATAAAAGGTTTATATTCTTCAATCAATTTATTTAGTTCTTTATCATCTTTTTTAGCTTTTTTTACTCTATCCTCAAGAGTTCTTTTAAAAAGCACAGAGTCACCTCACTTTCACTAGGACATAAGACTATCATAAATATATTCGTATTAAATTTATAAAAAATTAAGGTGTTTTGAATGTTTTTTTACTATATATAAGTTAACCAAAAAAATACAAAGCCAAAACAATACTATAGTAACTTTTTTCTATATATTTATAATTATACACATAAAAAACTAAAACAGAAATTGGAAAATAATACGTTTTTAATACTCCTTATTCTAGTAATAAAATTTAACCTGTTTACTAATAATATTTTTAGAAATACAGTTTATTAATATAATAAATAGGAGTGATTTTATGAGCAAAAAAATACTAATAGTAATATTGACATTAGTTATGTTAGCAGGTTGTGCTAGTCCTCAAGAGAAACCTAATGAACAACCTCAGGATAAAAACATGAAAACTATGGAGTCCTCTATCTATGGGACTGAAGAAGTTAAAAACATAAGGGTATTAGTTAACAATCTAAATGTTAGAGCTGGGAATGGAACACAATTTCCTACAATAGGTAAGTTTAATAAAAATGATGAAGTTAAAGTTTTAGGTAAACTTCCTAATTGGTATATAGTACAGCTACCTAATAATAGAGTAGGATGTGTAGCTGATAACTACTGTAAACCAATAGTTAAAGAAGGAGAAGTTAGACAAAAACAAAGACAAGAAGGAGAAAATCAAATAAATCAGTCTGCTCCAAATCAAGCACAAAATCAACAGGGCAACGAAGGTATGAACGGTGAAACAGACCGACAACAAAATATGGGAATGAACCGTGAAACAGATCAACAGCAAAATATGGGAATGAATCGTGAAACAGATCAACAAAGAAATGAAGTAACACCAGCAAGAAGTTTAACACAAAACGAGCAAAATATGGTTAACTTAATAAATGAAGAAAGAAGAAAACGAAATCTACAACCTCTTAAAGTAGATTTAGAATTAACTAAATTAGCAAGAATGAAATCACAGGATATGGTTGATAACAATTACTTTAGCCATTATTCCCCAACCTATGGAAGTCCTTTTGATATGATGAAAACCTACGGTATAGATTACTTATATGCTGGAGAAAATATAGCAGCTAACAGCTCAGTTGAAAGAGCTCATACTTCTTTAATGAATTCACAAGGACATAGAGAAAACATTCTTAAACGTGAATTCACTCATGTTGGTATTGGTATTGTAAGAAGCGATAAATACGGATATATGTTTACTCAAATGTTTATAAGTAAACCGAAATAAAGAGCAGCCTTAAATGGCTGCTTTTTATTGTGGAGGCATAATTCCTAATTGTACCTCGATATCTATATACTTTTTATCTCTATATATAGTCAATATAATTTTGTCATTTGGTATAAATTCGCTTATTTTATCTGATAATTCGTCTATGTTTTCTATCCTTTGTCCGTTTATTGCAGTTAATATATCATTAACCATTAGACCAGCCTTTGCTGCCGGACTGTTATAATATACTTTTGAAATATAAACTCCTTTTGGTACATCATATCTTTCAGCTATTTGGTCTGTGATGTTTGCTATAGCAACCCCTATCCATGGCCTTTTTACATAACCATATTGTATTAACTCGTTAATTATTGGTAAGGCATCGTTTATAGGAATAGCAAATCCCATTCCTTCAACCCCAGTAGATGTTAATTTAACACTATTGATTCCTATTATTTCTCCATTTTTATTCACTAAAGCTCCTCCACTATTACCTGGATTTATAGCTGCATCAGTTTGGATAAGTTTTAGTTCTTTCTCTCCTATTGTTAAAGTTCTATTTAAAGCACTTATTATTCCTGATGTAACTGTACCAGAAAAGTTCTCCCCTAATGGATTTCCAATAGCTACAGCAAGCTCTCCTACTTTTAATTTTGAAGAATCTCCAAAGGTTCCCGCAGGTAGGTTTTCTGCCTGTATTTTTATAACTGCCAAATCAGTTTCTGGGTCTTTTCCTATAACTCTTGCATTAAATACTCTACCATCATATAAAGTGACTTCTATTTCTGAAGCATCTTCTATAACATGGTTATTAGTTATTATATATCCGTCTTCTCTGTATATTATCCCTGAACCTGTGCCTTTATCTACACTTTGTGTTGCAAATCCTCTTCCTATGTTAACCTTGCTTTTTATCATAACTATAGATGGTAATACGTGCTCTGCCACTTCAACAACGGGACTCTCATAATCTTTATTTATTAACTTGGTATTGGATGCCTGGGCAACGTTTGAGAATCCCATCTCCTCTACATTTATTAAACCATATACTAAAACTCCACCTAACAACATTCCCACTAATAAAGATGCTAATACTATATTAAATATTTTTGCCTTTTTATATTTTTGTTCATACAAATCATATTTGTCCTTCATTACCCCGACCTCCTTTTTCATAGTTTTTATATTATTTAATCTTAAATTATTTTTTATTCTATTTTTATTTTAAAAAATATTTTTTATGAAAATGTGATAAAATTGTGAAATTTTTATATTTGAACCATACTTAATGTCTAGGTACTTAACGTAATACTTTAAGTTAATTATTTCTGTATTTTTAGCTGTTTATAACTTAAAGTTAAACTTTAACTTTAAGTTATCATTGAACAAATTTTTTATGTATACTATAATATTCATATATTAACTTGTCCAATTCTTCACTAAGCTTTAATATCGTATCACTATCTACATTGTCTAACCCCATTAGCTCATTTAATCTTTCTCTTTTTTTATCTATAGCTTTTTTTAATAAATTTAATGTTTCTAATGTTTTATCTTTCATACATTATCTTTCCTTTCGCTGTTATCATAATTATTCATACCCATTTTTCTACATTTATTCAAACAATTTCACAAAGCGACATATAATATGTTATCACTTACAATATATGATTTCAATATTATAGTTGTATGATTTTTGTATAAAATTTTTTGAATTTTTCATTTTTTATATTGACATTACTAATTCTTTATGATATTTTAAATAAAAATAACCTTTAAATTAGCCCCGTGAGGCTAAGAAGGTAATAAATATTCTATGTATAGGATAAAATATACCTAGGGATATTTGTACCTTCTTGCCCACGTGCAGAAGGTTTTTCTATTGTCTAGAAAAGTTTTTTACCTTTAAACTAGTCCTGTGAGACTAGCAAGGGAGTGTTCCTCCCAAAAAATAAAAAGGAGGAAGGATAATGAATTTAAAAGGTAAACATCTTATTGACCCTAATGACTTTACTCTTGAAGAGCTAGACCAAATTTTCAAAGTAGCACAAGATATGGAAAAACATCCTAAAAAATATTCAGAGATATGCAAAAGCAAAATATTAGCTACATTGTTCTACGAACCTAGTACTAGAACTAGGCTTAGTTTCGAATCTGCAATGCTTAGAATGGGTGGCAATATTTTAGGTTTTGCAGATGCAACAACAAGCTCTGTTTCAAAGGGCGAAAGTGTTGCTGATACTGTTAGAGTCGTTTCAGGGTATGCTGATATTATAGTAATGCGTCATCCAAAAGAAGGTGCTCCATTGCTTTCTTCTGAATATTCCAGCGTTCCTGTAATAAATGGTGGAGACGGAGGACATCAACATCCTACCCAAACCTTGACCGACCTATTAACTATTAAAAACCTCAAAGGTAAAATTGACGATAACAAAGTAGCTCTTTGTGGAGACCTTAAATATGGTAGAACCGTTCACTCACTTATCAAGACACTAGCTCGATATAAAAACATGTCATTCTATCTGGTTTCACCACCTCAATTAAAACTCCCAACTTATATTAAAGAATTCGTAAAAAATGAATATAACGCCGAAATCTTTGAAACAAGTTATTTAGAAGAAGTTATTAATGAAGTAGACATACTTTATATGACAAGGATTCAAAGAGAAAGATTCTTCAATGAAGAGGATTATTTAAAATTAAAAAATAGTTATATACTCACACGAGATAAAATAAAAGATGCAAAAGAAGATATGCTCATAATGCATCCTCTACCAAGGGTAAATGAAATAGATTATAGCGTTGATGATGACAAAAGAGCTGTATATTTTAAACAGGCACAATACGGAGTTTATGTTAGAATGTCACTTATGGCACATCTTTTGGGGGTGGTTTAAAATGTTAACAGTAAATAGTATAAAAAGAGGAATAGTTATAGACCACATAGAATCCGGTAATGGTTTAAAGATATTTGAAAAACTTAAACTAGCTGATGTTGAATTCCCTGTAGTTCTTTTAATGAATGTACCAAGTGAAAAATTAGGGAAGAAAGATATAATCAAAATTCAAGATGAAATCGACTTAGACCTTACGATGCTAGGTTTAATAGACCCTAACATTACTATAAACATCATAGAAGATGATAAAATTATAGAAAAGAAGAAAGTTGAACTTCCAAAAAAGGTAAAAGGATTATTTAAGTGTGATAACCCAAGATGTATAAGTAATAGCGATAATTATGCAGTTCCTACATTTACTTTAGTAGATAAAGAAAAGGTTAAATATAAATGTAGCTATTGTGATGATTTTACGTATCTGTAGAAAGCAACTAAAGCTGTTTTCTACAGATACATCCCCTTTCATAAACACATAAAATAGGCTGGATGTATCCAGCCTTACATATTTTCCTATTCCTCTCTTTGTCCCATTAACTCTTTGGAATTTTTAATCACATTATTTAAAGCAACCCAAACATCCTCTTTTTCAAAGCCCTTTCTCCAAGAAGCCACTCCTGCTAGATTATATTTATTTGCTAGCTCAGCTTTAAGCTTTATTGAGTTTTCATCTTCTATCCATATTCTGTATTTTTTACCTTCCTCATTAAACTCAGTATAATATTGACCTATATCTTCAAGCCATGTTATATCTAAGTCCTTTTCTTCAATCATTTCCTGTACTGTTTTCATTGATAATGCTTTAGACTTCACTTTTACTTTTCCATTTACCATAGTTTCTTCCCATATTCTTGTATAAAATGGAATTCCCATTAGTAGCTTTTCATTAGGTATATATTTAAGTGTTTTTTCTATACCTCTTTCAACCCATCCTATTGATGCAACTGAACCACTTTTTGGACTAGATGCCCAGTGTTCGTCATAGGTCATAACCATACAATAATCAACTATCTGACCTAGTTTTTCTCTATCATAAAACATAGACCAATTTTTGCTTAAAGATGGTACTGTCATATCTATTGAAACTATTAAGTTTTGTTTTTTTAATGCATCTGTTATCTTAGCTACAAATTTCGTTAATCTATCTTTATCCTCATAATATACATTTTCGAAATCTATATTTATCCCATCTAAATCATAAATACTTGAATAAACTAATATCTGATTTATTATGTTTTTTTGTGCTTCTTCACTTGCTAGTATTTGTTTAGTCAAGTCTCTATCAAATCCATTGTCTATAAGAGCCCATACCTTATATCCTTTTTCATGGGCCTCCTGTACATAATTTATATCTCCATTATTGACTACATATCCATTTTCACTTACTATTGAGAACCACGTTGGAGATATTATATCTAATCCTTCAATAGTTTCTTGTTTAGATAAATCTGGAGAATATTTATATACATAGTCCCAAACTAAATTTATTTTATCTGGCTCTTTCCAATCCTCTCTTACTTGATTAATCTGTGTTTTTATATTGTATTTTCTAATTTGTATATCGACTTTCTTACTAGATATATAACCTATAAACCCTTTATTTGTTCTTACTTTCAACCATTCTCCATCCTTTTCTAAGATAAGGACTTCTTCTCCTTTTGATAGCTTGTCCAAACTAAAGGAAAAAATAGTCTTTTTAGGTCTTAATCTAACATTGTCCTGTAAAACACCTATTCTTTCTGTATCCTTCCACTTATCTATTACTAATATATCTGTATCTTGAATATAGTTTACTTTTATCCCTAATATTTGCTCTAAGCCTTTTATATTAAGGTAGTATTCGCCATTAATTTTTTCAGCCAAGAAATTTAAGTTTATTCCTTGCTTAATTCTATTATCTAATTCTTCTGTCTCAAGATTAAATTTTGGACTTGATATGTTTATATAAACTCTGTCATATTTTTCGCTTAATTCTATATCACTACAGATATACTTTTTTATAATATTCACTGGCATAAGTATCTTGTTATCTACTATGATAGGGGAACTGTATGTGTTTATAGGAGTATCATCTAATACTATATTAGTTTGTCCTTCTTTAAAGGCCTTAATAGTATGATAAGGGTTTATGTCTTTAAAATACATTGTACCTAATACTGTTAAGGTACTTAAAACTAGTACTATAACTAAAAATACCGATATTCTTTTTACCATTTTATCCCCCTTTCTATTTATCGCAAAAAACACCTAATTATATTATACCAGATTCTGTATTCTATATGACTAACAATATACCCCAAAATAACCATTTTACTTTTTAAATAAAAACCATTTATGAGTATCTATTTCATATTTTAACTCGTATATGTCTTTTCTATTGTGCATACATACAAATACTATTCTTCTATTGCCCGCTAATTTCTCTTCATATGTTTTAGTTATCTTCTGAACCTTTATTGCCATATCATTATATCTAAATTTAAAAGGAGTAATCTTTCCCGTTTCTGCTTCAAATACAGCTATCATATCAATAGGATGATTTAATACCTTCATAAAACAACCACCCTCCAATTTTAAAATAATTTACAGAATACTGGTCATAACAGGATAATCCTCTGCTCCAAATCCCCCTAACATGGGTTTAAGTCCACTATGTAAAAAAGTAGCTCTTATAA
This sequence comes from Caldisalinibacter kiritimatiensis, assembly GCF_000387765.1. Lineage (NCBI taxonomy): Bacteria > Bacillati > Bacillota > Tissierellia > Tissierellales > Thermohalobacteraceae > Caldisalinibacter > Caldisalinibacter kiritimatiensis. The sequence continues at coordinate 10,841 of NZ_ARZA01000245.1, read as the reverse complement.
TTGCTTTATCCCCATATTTATCCCTTATACTGTCTATAGTCTTATCTATCTTTTCTAGCTTTATCTTATTCTGATTATCAAAAAAAGTAAGTTGGTTGATGTTACAGGAAGTAAGCTCCGATAGTCTTACACTAAATTTTCTAATAGGGGCTCCATCCCACACTTCATCAAATAATGCTTTAGTTATTTCATATATCTCTACAGTTGAATTTGTAAATGATAATATTTTTTTCTGATGGGTAAAACGGTGAAATTCCGAAGTTTTAATTCCTATAGTTATTACTCTACATTGCATATTAGCCTGTCTAAGTCTTCTTGTAGTAGTTTCCACTAGACTTAGTAATATTTTGTGTGCTGTCTCTCTGTCCTCTATATCAAAGGGTATGGTACTTCCATTTCCTACACTCTTAAATGGTATATAATTACTATAATTAAGTTTCGAGTCATCTCTTCCCCACGCATACTGATATATAAGTCTTCCATGGGATTTCAATTTAGACGATATAAGCTCGTAATCACTATTAGCTAAATCTCCTATTGTATATATACCTATGTTATTTAACTTGCTTTTTGTTCTACTGCCTACCATAAACAATTCTTCTACGGGTAGGGGCCACAGCTTTTCTTTTATTTCATTAGGATACAAAGTATTTACTTTATTGGGTTTATGTAGTTCACTTGCTTGTTTAGCTAAAAGCTTATTAATTGAAATTCCTATGTTAACTGTAAATCCTAACTCATTGTATATCCTGTTCTTTATTTTATAAGCTGCTTCTAATGGAGGTCCAAAGTGTTGTTCCATCCCTGTATAATCCATAAAACACTCATCTATACTAAATACTGATACATAAGGTGAATATTCCTTTATTAAATTTATAAGAGCTTTGTGGCTTTTTATATATAAACTATAGTTAGGAGGAACAACCACTAAATCTTTACATTTTGTTCTAGCCTCCATAAGACTTTCTCCTGTCTTTATCCCTAATTTCTTAGCTGGTAAAGACTTTGCTAGCACTATACCATGTCTTGTAGCCTGATTTCCTCCAACAACTGCAGGTATATCCCTTATATCAGTTTCTATACCTATTTGTTTATTATAGGCCGCCTGCCACGATAGAAAAGCAGAGTTCACATCAATATGCATTATGATTTTGTTTTTCTTGTATGACATATAATCACCTCATTTCCATCGAACATATGTTCGTGTAATATATTATATCATCCTTTAGTAATTTTTAGAAGTGATATTATATATTTTTTCAAAAAATATATAAGGACTGATGGCCAATCAGTCCTTTTTAAAGGGGGAAATAATGAAAAAGTTATTGCTTTTTATTTTAACATAAGCACGGATGCTTACTGCTCAGGTGTGACAATTTTACTTGAAAGTTTTAGTCAAGAGTTATAGTGCTTTATAACTCCCTGTATATATATGAAAACATATTTTGTCGCTTTTTGTGTTAACTAGATGTTTTGTTATTGTAATTTTACTGTTAAGTCTATTGGCTCTTGTACTTTTATTTTTTTATATTTTAGAGTATAATACAATAGAAGAAAATTTAATACTGATTAGTTCAAGGAGGTTTAATGATGTCAAAGGTTGTTGAAAGATTTATTTCATATGCCAAGATTGATACAAAATCTGACCCAAATTCTAATACATGTCCTAGTACAGAAAAGCAATTTAATCTTGCTAATGTATTAGTAAAAGAGCTTAAAGAAATAGGACTTGAAGATGTAAGTGTAGATGATAATGGATATGTAATGGCTACACTTCCAGCCAATACTAATAAAGATATTCCTACTATAGGATTTATTGCTCATATGGATACAAGTCCTGATATGTCAGGAAAAAATGTGAATCCTAAATTTGTTGAAGACTATGATGGAGAGGATATCATTTTAAATGAGAGTGATAACGTTATCCTATCTCCTAAGGACTTTCCTGAATTAAAAAACTACATAGGCACAACCTTGATAACTACTGATGGTACTACCCTTTTAGGTGCTGATGATAAAGCTGGTATAGCAGAAATTGTTACTGCTATGGAATATCTAATAAATCATCCTGAAATTGAACACGGTACAATAAAGGTATGTTTCACTCCTGATGAAGAAATTGGTAGAGGTGCAGATTTATTTGATGTTGAAAAATTTAATGCAGATTTTGCATACACTGTAGATGGTGGACCAATCGGTGAACTTGAATATGAAAACTTTAATGCTGCATCTGCTAAAATTACCGTAAACGGTAGAAATGTTCATCCTGGCTCAGCTAAAGATAAAATGGTAAATTCAATGGAATTAGCTATGGAATTAAATTCTATGCTACCTGAAAATCAAAAACCTCAATATACTGAAAAATATGAAGGCTTTTTTCATTTAATAAACATTAATGGTTCTGTTGAACAAACTACCGTTCAATATATAATCAGAGACCATAATAAAGAAAAATTTGAAACGAAAAAAGAATTAATGAAAAATACTGTAGATTTCTTAAATAAAAAATATGGTGACAATACTGTAGTATTAGAAATGAAAGACCAATATTACAACATGAAAGAAAAGATAGAGCCAGTTATGCACATTGTAGAAACTGCTAAAAAAGCAATGGAAGAAGTAGGAGTAACTCCTGATGTAAAACCTATACGTGGCGGTACAGATGGAGCTAGACTTTCATATATGGGACTACCTTGTCCAAACCTATTCACAGGTGGACACAACTTCCATGGTAAATATGAATACATCCCAACATTCGCTATGGAAAAAGCAGTTGAAGTTATATTAAAGATTGTTGAGTTATATGCAAAATAATGAAAGCGGCCTTTAGGTTGACAGGGGACAGTTGACAGAGGACAGATTTTAGATACTCTATGTTAGTATTAGGGCTGGATACATCCAGTCCTATTTATACTCTAATGTAAGTCCAACTCCAACCTCTTCAACATTAGCAACCTGTGATAATACTATCTTTGATTTTAAATCGGTACAATGACATGGATGTATAGTTCTAGGCTTTAAAACTCTCATGTATTTAAGTGTACCCTCGATTTTTTCCTTTGGTGGGTTAAGTAAGTGAAATCCTCCTATAATATCTACTATTCTGTCATCTTTGCAAACTTTTTTAGCATATTCAACTATATTACAAATACCAGAGTGAGAACACCCTGTAATAACAACTATACCCTCCTCTGTCTTGTATGCTAAAGCTGTATCATCTATCAAATAATCTTCTTCTATTTTTCCGTCTTTAATAATTTTTCTTCCTGTCTTTACTTCTTGAAATTTATTAACTCTTTCTATTTCTCCAAGAAAAACTAATCTATCTGTTATCCATACAGGTTCCTTTGATAAATTCAACTTAAAATTTCTACTTGCTTCATCCTTCGATATAATAGTTCCATTTCGTCTTCCTTTAGAATTAATTTTAGGTATAAAGGCATAGGGATGGGCTAAAAGCTCAGGTCTTTTTTCCTTAACACTCCAATTTTCTCTATAAAGCCTAATTAAATACTGTATACCCCATGTATGGTCATAATGTCCATGTGAAAATACTATATAATCTGTATCTTCTATATTTATATCTAGTTTTTCTGCATTTTTTATAAAAAGGTCAGAATAACCTGTATCAAATAATATTTTTTTATCTTCATCTTCTATAAAATAAGATAAACCCCATTCTCCTTTTAAAGTACATAAAGTATTATTGTCTACAAGTACAGTCAACCTCACCATGAATCACCCCCAGATTAGTTCTTAGTTCCTAGCTCTTGGCTCTTAGCTATCAATTGTCCATTGTTAATTATCTTTTTCTAATATTTTATTTGCTATATCTAAAAGGTTCTTTCCATTAATATCAGCACTAGGATTTATATCGCCAATTTTTGCAGTTTTACATCCTGCTCTAGTACCTGCTAATATATCTGTATCCATATCCCCTACCATCCAACTTTTCTTAAGGTCTACATTATATTTGTCTGCTAATTCTAATATCATACCTGGCTTAGGTTTTCTACAAGTTGATTTTCTTTTGAAATCCGGACAATATCTTATGTCCTTAATTTCACAATAGGGTTTTAATTCTTCCTGCATTTTGTCATGTATTTTTTTTAAATCATCATGGGTTATATACCCGAGCTCTATTCCACCTTGATTAGTAACTACAAAAAGTTCATAGCCTGCATCAAATAATTTCTTCATTCCCTTTTTAGCCTCACTATATATTATAAGGTCTTGTGGTTTATTTACATGTCTTGTATTGTCGTTAATTACACCATCTCTATCTAAAAATACTGCTTTTATCATATGTTCACCTCTATTTTTATTATTTAGTTTTTCTAAGAATATATATCTGAAAATTCAATACTTATTCTTTCTATTCGGTTATCTGTTGTCACTGCAACAGAAGAGTTAATATCTTCCATGTATTCTACAATTTTATCTGGAATAGTAATTATAAACTTACAACCTTCATTATACTCACTTTCTATTTCGATTGTTCCTTCATGCATTTCAACCAATGATTTTACAATTGATAAACCTATACCACTACCTTCATTTCCCCTTGTAAGTAGTTCATCTGCTTGCCTGAACCTGTCGAAAACAACATCCTGTTTTGATTTTGGTATGCCTACCCCAGTATCTTCTACTACAATAATAATATTTTCTTCTCTTTGTTTTATACTTACAAAAATTAAGTCATCATTTGAAGTAAACTTTATAGCATTCGATAATAGGTTTAATATAATTCTTTCTATTTTATCTGGGTCACAAGCAATAATTTTTTCTTCAATTTCTGTGTCGAAAAGTATATTTCTTCCTTTTTCTTCAGCATATTCAGCTACAGATAAAGTTATATCCTCAACTAATGAAATAATATTACAATTTACAAAATTTAGTTTGACAAAGCCACCATCAATTTCTATTATATCAATTACATTGTTTACTAACCTCACAAGTCTATAGCTATTCTGCCTCATTATATCGGTATACTTTAATAATTTATCTATATCCTTAATATGTGAGTTCCTTTCTAAATATATGTTATATAATTTTAGTGTGCCAATAATAATATTAAGAGGAGTTCTAAATTCGTGAGATATATTTTCAAAAAATTCACTCTTTAGTTTGTTGTATTCTTCAATCTTTTTAAGCAATTCATTTTTTTTCTCTAGTTTCTGTTTTTCTCTAGACAATTTATTTTCATAAATCTCTCTTTCAAGTTGCTTTATTCGGTTTATATTTTGTCCTACAAATAAATACCCTAGTATATCTCCAAATTTATCCTTCAATACTGATAATGAAACACTGGCAAAAACCAGTTCGTTATCCTTAGTAATAAAAGTAAACTGCCTATTGCAATTATTCTTAAAGCCTCTTTTTAGCTTCTGTATAAAATTAATAATTTTGCTTTTATCTTTTGATATATCGTATATAGATTTTCCTATTATTTCATTATGGGGGTAACTAAGTAATTCAGCTGTTTTTTCATTTATCTTTATTATATTTCCTTTTTCGTCTATTATAATCATCAAATCTATAGAATTTACTATCTTATCTATAGCTATGTTAGGGGTTACATCTATTATCTTATATCTTAAAACACAATAACCTATTCCTATCTCCCATAACATCATTACTATAGGTAATTTCAAAATAATAATGTTACGTGGAGAATTTACTATTGATAATATAAGATGAATTATTGTTAAAATTAGGAAAAAGGACAATAAATACCTAGATTGGCTCTTTTCTCTTTTAAGTTCTGTTTCCTTGCCCCATTTATATATTATATATATACTAAAAGCTATATAAGATAATCCATAAACAATAAATAAAACATGCCAAATAGTAGAAATTTTCATTACTCCATACCAACCTATACTGGACTTCTCTACATTATCTAATGTTAATACCCCTTTTAAGCTTTGGTAAATAAAAATCACTGGAGGCAAGTATAATAATGGATGAAAAGATTTAAATTTTCTTTTGGCAAGTACTAAAAAAAAATGAGTAATTAACGCAGGATATACACAAAAAGGTATACTAGATATTTTATACCATGTCCAATAAGTTGATTCATTAGACGCATAAATTGCAATACCATACGAAATCATCCAAAATGCCAAATTGAAACACAGGTAAAAAAATAACCTATTGACCTTATTTTTTACATCTAACTTTAAAGCATAAGCCCCTAACAATAAAGCCCCTAATGAGTTAATAAAAATAAGTACACCCATTCACATTTCCCCTTTTTAATTTTTTAACTCTTATTATCCCCTACACCCCTTATATGTCTGTTGTTATACACGTTTCTGGTCAACATTTTTGTAAAATGATAACTTTTATATAATATAGTTCTATCATTTATCAGAAAATTCCTTCTTTTTTGTTCACATTTTTTATTTGCTTAATAACTAGGGTATTTCTAGCTTAAACCTTGACTTAGTTTACATCTTAGTAAACGTATAATACTACGTGCAAAAAACACAATAGTAAAAGCCATAAAAACACAAATGACACAATAGCAAAAAAGGGATTCTATAGTTAGATATCCCTTTTTTAACTTGCTAAAATTTTTTCATTATTTTTAAACTCATACATTCTTTTATCAGCTGTTTTAAACAAGTCTTTTATCTCTGCTCCATCCTTTGGAAACTCTGCAATACCAAAACTAAAATTAATGGTGATTTCTGTATCATCTATTATTAAAGGTGAATTCTTTAACTGATTCATAATATTTAATATTCTATTGCTTATATCTTCACCATAAGAACCAAAAAATACTCCTACAAACTCATCTCCACCATATCTAGCCAAGAAATCTGATTCTCTGATATTATCTTTTATCGTTTTTGCAAAAGTTCGTATTACCAAATCTCCTACAGTATGGCCAAAGGTATCATTTATCATTTTTAACTTATTTAAATCAAATACAACTAAAGAGAATACCTCTTTATGCCTTATAGCTTGCTTAAAAACCTTTTTAAATACATCCTCAAAGTAATGTCTATTATATACATTTGTTAAACAATCATATTTAGATAGATATAAAGTTCTCTCAATCAACTTATGATTTTTTATAGCTATCCCTATCTGATTAGCAAAATAACTCATAAGTGAAATATCCTGTTCATTGAATACTCCTTCGTTTATACTATCTATATTTAACATACCATATAACTTATTATTTATAATTATTGGAGAACTTAAAGTTGTTTGTATATCAAGAGCATTTACCTTCTTTAAAAGCCTATATTTGTCATGGTCTAAATGTGCTTTGTTAAATTCTCTAATATTTCTAATTATACAAGGCTTTTGAATATCTCCATTGCTTGCATTCCATAAAAAAGTATCAGTTAGTTTAATATTTATGTCTTTTAGTCCATCTAAATCATAGCCTATTACTGCTTTATATTCTAAAAGGTTTTCCTCTGTCAAAACCATTATACTTCCTTTATGTGCTCCATCTATTACATCAATTGCTTTTTTTAAAATTAAATTGTAAAGTTCATTTAAATTATCTATTTGGGTAATTGAATTACTAACTTCTAATATAACATCTCTTATTTTATTATTTTTTTCAAGTTCTTCAGTTAAATATGAATATTTCTTTAACATATTATTTTGTTTAACTGTATATACACTAAGTTCTTCTAGAATATTATGAAAATTATTATGTAGTCTATCTATATTTAAACCTGATTTTTTTGTATTTATTAAATTTAAGTCTGTATCTTTTATTCTTCTAGTAGTCTTTTCCATAGCCTTTGATAAACTCAATATATATTTATTTATCAATGAAAAAAACAAATACATAACTAAATTAACTATTAGAACCATAGATATACCTTGTAATATAACAATATACTTAATGTCAATATGTTTAGATAAGATTATTAATACTATTGTCATAATTACAATTATTGTATTGAAAGCTATAGTTAGTCTTCTTAATTTATTTTTCATTTTTATCCCCTTACTCCCAAAAAATTATCCCCACCAAATGTATTATACTATAATATTCTCCATTTTTTATAAATTTCCTTCTATCTTTTATATTTTAACATACAAGATAAAAAAATTTCGGGTTTCTAATGTTTTTCATTGCAATAATTAGAAAATAACGGTATTATATAAGTAGTGTTTAAATATTCTGAATTCTCAGGGGGTTTTTTATATGAATATGAGATGGAGTCTAGATGAACTATATTCATCTTTTGAAAGTACACAATTTAAAAGTGATTTAAAAAAATGTACCATAAAAATTGAAGAAATTAAGGAGTGGGCTGAAAATAATTTAAACTCTAATGATAATGCAGTAAAAAAAATAGAAGAATATATTAAAATACAAAATAATTTCGCTAATCTTTTTACAAAACTAATGGCTTATGCCAACTTAACTGTAAGCGTAGAAGCTAAAAACCAAAAGGCTTTAACAATGATTGATAAGCTACAAACAAAATATACTGAGCTTACTGAACCTACAGTTAAATTTCAAAAATGGATTAGTAACCTAGAAAACTTAAACGAGCTAATTTCTTCTTCTCCTATTTTAGAAGAACATCGTTTTTATCTAAATGAATTAGCTGAAAATGCTAAATACCTTTTAGATAAAAATCAAGAAATACTAATTGCTAAAATGTCTAATACAGGTTCTAAAGCATGGTCAAAACTTCAAAATATGTTGACCTCTACATTATTAGTGGATATAAAAATCAATGGAGAAAAAAAACAACTTCCTCTACCTGTAGTTAGAAATATGGCCTATAACAAGGATCCAAATATAAGGAAAACAGCTTATGAAGCAGAATTAAAAGCCTATAAGAAAATAGAAGAATCGTCTGCAGCATGTTTAAATGGAATCAAAGGAGAAGTATTAACTATATCTAAAATGCGTGGATATAAATCTCCTTTAGAAGAAACTCTAATAAAATCTAGAACAGATAAAGAAACTCTAGATGCAATGCTAACGGCTATAAAGGAAAGTCTCCCAACTTTCCGTAAATATTTTAGAAAAAAAGCCGAGTTATTAGGGCATGAAAACGGTCTTCCTTTTTATGATTTATTTGCCCCTATGGGAGAAGTAGAAATGAAATTTACATATAACGAAGCTAGAGATTATATAATTAAGAACTTTAGAACCTTTAGTGATAAATTAGCTGATTTTGTAAAAAATGCTTTTGAAAATAGATGGATTGATGCAGAACCTAGAGAAGGTAAAAGAGGAGGAGCTTTCTGCTCAAATATCCATCCTATAGGTGAAAGTAGAATCCTTGCTAACTTTAACGGTAGTTTTAGTAATATGACTACTTTAGCACATGAGCTTGGTCATGCTTATCATGGTCACTGTTTATCTAATGAAACTATACTAAATAGTGATTACACAATGCCAGTAGCTGAAACAGCATCAATATTCTGTGAAACTATAATAGAAAATGCAGCATTAAAACAAGCAAATAATAAAGAAGCCTTTGGAATATTAGAATCCTCTCTTCAATCCTATGCTCAAGTTATAGTAGATATATATAGTCGTTTTTTATTTGAAAGTAAGCTGTTTGAAATTAGAGATGACCATGTATTATCAGTAAAAGAGCTAAAAGAACTAATGCTAAATGCTCAGAAAAAAGCCTATGGTGATGGATTAGACCATAATTATCTTCATCCTTATATGTGGGTTAATAAGCCCCATTATTACTATGCTGAGCTTAATTTCTACAATTTTCCTTATGCTTTTGGTGAATTATTTGCTAAAGGATTATATGCAGAATATTTAAAACGTGGTAATGCCTTCGTTAATGAGTATGACAATTTACTTGCTGCAACAGGAAAAAATAACGTTGCTGATGTGGCTAAGTTAATGAACATTGATGTTTACTCGGTAGACTTTTGGAGAAGTTCTTTGAATTTAATTGAAGAAGATATTGAAAAATTTATTAAATTAAGTAATAGAATTTAAAAAAATCGGCGAAATTCTCGCCGATTTTTTTAGTGAAACCATAGCATTTTAGCTAGGTTTTGTTTTTATATTCCAATTTAATATACTCCTCATAACCTACATCTCTCTTTAATTCAAAGCTTTTATTAAATGAATTTAATCTAAGCATAATTTTAATACCTCCTATAATTTTATTTTTCTATCTAACTTAATTACATCCTAAACTCAATTTTAAGATATTCTTCTAACCCTTGGTCCTTCTTCGGACTCTTTATTGCTGCTAATTTTTCAACCATTTCAAACATGATATCCCCTCCTTTCAATTAATTTCTGTTTCTTACTAACCACATTTTAGTATATTCTACTATTCCTTTTTGTTGATTGTTTCAATCAACATAGTTTGTTGTGCTAAAAACTCAAACATATTATCACCTCCTCTAGAACTCTTTATGACAAAATAATAGCTACAGATTATACAATCTAGATATACATTGCATTTTGCAATTTAACCTAGATACACCTGCAGCTTTTTTACCTATAATATACTTTTATATTATAATGTGTTCACATAAAATAAAGCCGCAGATTACTCTGCAGCTTAATGATAGACTATATCTGTATAATATTTGTTTATAGTTATACACATATACAAATTTATACACAAATAATTAAAGCCACAGATTCCCAACCTGTGGCTAGATATACATTTTATCCATAAATAAAACATACTTATATTACAAAACTAACCCCAGGTCGCCTGTTAATTTAACACTCTTAAATTTTATTGAAGTTAATACATTTGATACATTAATCATGCTCAGCGACCTCCTTTGGTAAAAATTTTTTAGCTCGTTGCAGAACTCTACAACTCGCATAAATACTGCATTTTATTTATTTAAAT
>NZ_ARZA01000244.1 GCF_000387765.1 Caldisalinibacter kiritimatiensis | reverse complement strand
CTATTTTTTTTACTAATTTTCTGTGGATAAGTTTAATTTTGTATTTTGCAACTATCTATATTCTCTTGAATATATCTCAACTTTATTCCCGGATATACCTAAAACTGTTTTTACTGCTGAGTAAAGTTTTTCTTTTACTAAAATATCTTCAGCACCTTCTGCAACTACAATTACACCACGTACTTTTGGTTTAACTTCTTTGATAACCAAAAGTGAGTCATTTCCCCCATTATTACTTACTACTATCTGCTGCGTTGTATCTTCTTTTACTATATTACGAGTGCCACCTTGAGCATCTTTTTCCTCTGTACTTTCTTGCATTTTTGTTGTGTTAAATGCTGGTATACGTTCAGCTGAATCTTCTAGTGTTAACATAACATCAACTTCACCTACACCTTTAATTTTTTCAAGAGTTTTTTCAAGTTTTTCTTCCATGCTAGTAACATAATTTTCCACGTTATTATATGACTTATTTTCTATAGGTTTTTGATTCTTATTATTATCTATAAGTAATTTATCGTCCTCAGCTTTTTTATTAGTAAAACTACTTGTGGCTATTAATATTCCAACCCCCATTAATAAAACTATAAACATATTAGTTATAAGTTTTTTATAAGGTCCGTCTTTAAAACCTTTTCTTAACTTATCAAAAATGTTCATCTTATACCCCCTATTCATCACTCATATAAATATATATTTTTTCTTTCGGTATACTATAGCTATCTGTTAAAACGTTAAGTATTGAATTTAATTTAACTTCATCTGCTTTTTTATTCGATTTTTTCGAATCTCCAATCGATATTTTAACTTCATCTATTTGATTCACTTTTATATGGTTATCATTTTTATCTACATATGGTTCATTGTTTTTCTCTTTGACTAACAATTTAATCTCCCTTATATATCCATAATTTTCTTTTTTTCGATTCTCTATTATATCTATCTCTATTACTTCAGTTATATACTTCGTTCTTTTTCTTAATGTTTCTTCTATACTCCTCTTTAGATTTTGTTTGTATAACTTTAAAATTCTTTCATTATTTTCACTTATAAAAGAGCTTTTTGTCTTTTTATCAAACTCCCCTCCTTTTGTTAAATTTGCAAATACTTCTTTTTCTATTTTTATGTAATTATCAAATAATTTTATGAATGGATTTATTATAACAATAATAATTAAAAAACCTATTATTACTCTGATATACTTTTTCATTGTACTACTTGGCAGAATAATTTCTAGGAGAGCTACAAAAACGGTAAGTATAACTATATTCACAGCCCAGTTTTTCAAAAAGTCCATCATATAAAACACCTACCTCATCATTACAGTTATGTTACCTGCAGATATGATTATGGTAATAGCCATAAAGAACATTATTACAACAGAAGCAACTGTAGCAAAAACTATTACAAATGATTTACTAACTTCACTTAAACTATCTACTATTCTCCTGTCAGAAATAGGTTCAATAACCACAGCAGTAATTTTATATATTATTACTAAAGAAATTATTTTTATCAAAGGTACAGCACAAATAATAAAAAGAACTATTAATCCTATTATTCCTATAGCATTCTTAAGTAACATTGAGCATCCTACTACTGTATCCATAGCATCCGAAAGAAAACCACCTACTATAGGTATAAAGGTATCCACTGCAAACTTTGCAGTTCTAATAGTAACTCCATCAACTTTAGCAGTAGCAGTTCCTTGTATCGAAATTACACCTAAAAATATAGTAAGCGAAATGCCAATAATACTAACTACCCCTTGCCTTATTAACCCTGCTAATCTAGATATCTGTACTTTATCTGATAGCTTACTTATTATCCCAATAACTGCTGATATTAATATTAATGGTAAAATAATATCCTTCATCATTGTACTGATAACGTTTAATGCACCTAATATCAATGGGTGGAATAATGCTGATGAGGTTATTCCTCCAACTGCTAAAAGTAATGTAATTAATACTGGTAAAAGAGCTTGCATAAAAACTACCATATCATCTATAACGCTTCTACCTATTTCAAGTCCAAGTGCAAAGCTCTTTATTACTATAGCTATTAATATTAAATAACAAACATAATAAGATAATTCACCTACAGTATTATTTTCAAAAGCACTTTGTATATTTGTTAAAATAGCACAGATAATTGCTAATATTATTAGTTTTGCTATGAGACCAGCATTGGTAACTATTTCACTACAAACTAACCTAAATATCACTTTTAGTATTTCTTCATTTGATAACACTTGCTCACCCTTTAATAAAGAAACTAAATATTGCTTAAAGTTTATTTTAGGTAGTTCTTCACTACTTCTTTCGTTTATTTCATTAATAAGTTTCTGAAGTTCATCTAATTTTAGAGCTTTTATTTGTTCTTGTATTATTCTTTCAGTTGAAGTTTCATCATCTATTCTACTATCTATTCCAAATATTATATGTGGTATAAAAATTATAATTATAGCAATCAAAATCGTTCTTTTCATCTATTTCACACCTTAGGACATAATTTTAACTATTAAATCAATTAACGCTGTCATTATTGGTATTGCCAATACCATAATTAATATCTTTCCTGCTAATTCTATTTTTGATGCAATTGCTTCTTCACCTGCATCCCTTGAAACTTGAGCACCAAATTCAGCGATATAAGCTATACCAATAACTTTTAATATTGTAGAAAAATATATAAAGTCTATATTAATTCTATCAGCTAAGCTACTTAAAAAATCAACAACGTACTTTAACTTTGTTACTACAAACAAAAATATTATTAGGCCTGTTACAATACTTATATGAATTGCCATCTCTGGCTTTTGTTGCTTTAGTAAAATTGCTAGTACTGTTGCGATTATCCCAATACCTACAACTTGAATAATCTCCATCTGCCCTCAACCTCGCTAATACAGTTGAAATATTGTTTTAACACTGTTAAATAAATCATTTATTAAATTAACAACCATCATCAAAACAACAACTATTCCTGCTATTGTAACCATCATAGCTTGTTCTTCTCTACCAGACCTTATCAAAACCTGATTTAATACGGCCACTAATATACCTATGGCACCTATTTTGAATATTAAGTCTACACTCATCTTCTATCCCCTTTCATCTAAAATAATATAATAGTTATTGCAAGACCTGACATTACACCTAAATTTTTATATAACTTCTCATTTTTCTTTTTACTTTCTTCAGCTTCTTTACATTGATTTTCTAATTGAGTATGTATCATTTTAAAATGTTTTTGTTGGTCTAATCTATCTGAGTTTCCAATAACTCTACCTAAAGACAAAATTATTTCAATATCTTCTTTTTTCAAATGCAATTCGTCACTTAATGTTTTACTTACTGATACAAAAACATCAAATACCGTTGCATCTTTATTTTGAATAAGATACTTTTTAATATCATTAAAGACATAGGAAACTTTTTTGTTGCCCTTTAAATAAACATTATTAAATGCTTCTGGTAAAGGTGTTGCAGAGTATACTATTTCAGTTTCTAAAATGCGTATACAATTTTGCAATAAAATCAAATTTTCAACACGCTTTGAATAAGTCATTCCTAAAAAATATCCAATTAAAGTACATGATGAAATTATCATCAAGCTTGCAACAATTTTTAAAAATAACATGCTCATATCCCCTTATTAAGTAAAGAATTGTATTTGCTACCATCAATTATATCTTTTATTGTTCCAACACCCTTTGAGTTGTCCAAAACAATTATTCTTTCAAAAACTTTTTCATTAATAATTTTCTTCATAATAGGTTTTGTTTTAATATCATCTACATTTTCACCATGTATCGTAGCTATTATATTAACTCCAGCCTTAAGTGCTTCATGAATAGCTTTTATGTCATTTTCATCCCCTATTTCATCTGTTGCTATTACATTAGGTGACATAGCTCTGATTAACATTAGAATACCGTCATACTTACGACAACCATCTAATACATCAGTCCTAACTCCTACATCATTCTGAGGCTCTCCATTATACATATTAGCTATTTCTGACCTTTCATCCACTATTCCTACTTTTACACCATAAAAATTGTCTTTTGAAATTCCATTACTTATATTTCTGACTATATCTCTTAATAAAGTGGTTTTACCACATTGTGGTGGTGAAACTATTAAAGTATTATATATTCTATTATTCTGTTTTATAATGTATGGAATAACTTTTTTAGATACACCTTTTATTTCTCTTGCTACTCTTATATTTAAAGATGATATTTTTTTTATAGTCTCTAGTCCATTTTTTCCATACACAGCCTTGCCACTCACTCCAACTCTATGTCCACCTTTTATTGTTATAAATCCATTTTTTATTTCTTCCTCAAATGCATAGACTGAATAATTACTTAATATTCGAAAGGTTTTATAAACATTTTTACTTGATATAATCATAGTATCTATATTTGTTTTTCTTAATTGTCCATTACTGTTAATGAAATAGTCTTCACCATTTAAGAAAATCATCAAAGGCTTTCCTATTCTCATCCTTATTTCTTCAACTTGATTTTTATATCTATCTGGAATTTTACTTATAACATTTGCTACTTCTGGGTCTAAATAAGTTAATATATCATCTAGCTTTTTATATTTTTTTACTTTCTTTAAAATTTCTCTATTATTATGTGTTTGCATAACATGTCCTCCTCTCTTATATATATAGGTATTGAATTTCACCTTATAATATGCCAAAAAATTTAAAAGCCTTGATGTATTTTCATACATCAAGGCTTTATTTCCTTTACTAAGCTATTACTCTTCTATTTCATCATCAATGTATTCATTTTCATCAATAATTAAATCCTCATCTAAATATTCTGGGTCGTATTCATCATAATAATACTCTTCATCGAGTTCACCAAACAATTCGTCTTCTACATCTGTTAAATCTTCATCCATCAATTCTACATACTCACTTAAATCTTCTTGATTTTCAACTACTTCAGCTACTGCATCAGCTAAATCTTCAAGCGTATCGATTATATGTAGCATTAATTTACCTTCTTTACTACTCTCATCAACTTCTAATCCCTCCGCTAACCCTCTTAAATAAGAAATTCTTTCATATAAATAATCCATTTTTTATATCCTCCTTTTTAATATATATTATTACCTAAACTCTAGATAAATACTCTCCTGTTCTTGTATCTATTTTTATCTTATCCCCAACATTTATAAACATTGGTACATTTACAACTGCTCCTGTTTCAACTGTTGCTGGTTTTGTACCTGCTGTTACTGTATCACCTTTAACACCTGGTTCAGTTTCTATAACTTCAAGCTCAACAAAATTTGGTGCTTGAACATCAAATGGTTTACCTTCATGGAATCTTATTATAGCAACATCATTTTCTTTTATATATTTAATAGCTTCCTCAACTTGTTCATAATTTAATGGTATCTGCTCATAAGTTTCAGTATCCATAAAATAATATAAAGAACCGTCATTATATAAATACTGCATTTCTTTAGTTTCAATATGAGCCTTTGGAAACTTTTCAGTTGGGTTAAATGCTTCTTCTCTTATTGCTCCTGTTTTTAAGTTTTTAACTTTAGTTCTTACAAAAGCTGCTCCTTTACCTGGTTTAACATGTTGAAAGTCTATTACTTGCCATATACTTCCTTTCCATTCAATAGTCACACCCTTTTTAATATCTCCTGCTGATATCATTCTATTACCTCCTACTAACTAATTATTTACTTCTATTAATTGTTTTGTAGATTTAGATAATACCTTGCAGCCATCTTCTGTGACAACAACAAGGTCTTCTATTCTTACTCCACCAAATCCTGGTATATAGATACCTGGTTCATCTGTAATTACCATTCCTGGTTTTAATTCTATTTTACCCATTTCGTGCTGAACTAGATATGGTTGTTCATGCACTTCTAATCCTACTCCATGTCCTAAGCTATGTCCAAACCTTGGACCATAACCTTCATTAGTAATTATATCTCTAGCTATTTTATCTAATTCAAAACCAGTTTTACCAGGTTTTATCGACTTTAATACTTCCTCTTGTGCATTTAAAACTATGTTATAAATCTTTTCTTGTTCCTCATTTGCTTTACCCATAACAAAAGTTCTTGTCATATCAGAACAATAACCTTTATATATACAACCCATATCAATAGTTACTAAGTCACCTGCTTCTATAACTTTATCGGAAGCAACACCATGAGGCATTGACGAACGCTTACCTGATGCTACAATGAATTCGAAAGATGGTCCTTCTGCTCCTAATTTTTTCATTTGATACTCTAATTCAACTGCTACTTCCCTTTCAGTCATACCTACTTTTATCTGTTTTAACATATACTCCAGTGCTTTATCAGTTATCTCTGCTGCTTTTTGTATATATTCTATCTCCTGTGAGTCTTTTATCATTCTTATATCATTTAATGCACCTTTTAGAGGAACTAATTTTATATCCCCAACTTTCTCTTTTATATTATTAACAAATTGGTATGTAATAAATTCATCTTCAATGCCTAATCTTTCAATTTTTAACTCTTTTAATAAGCTAAATATGTTTTTTTGCTTATTAATTTCTTTTATTTCATAACCTTTACATTGAGTTTCAGCTTGTTCAGTATATCTAAAGTCTGTTGCAAACATTTGATTATTATTAGATATTAATACGTAACCCGTAGTACCAGTAAATCCACTAAAATATCTTCTATTCTCTGGTTTAAAAATTAAGGTCCAGTCACAATTTAATTCTTCCATTTTCTTTCTTAATTTTTCAATTCTATTATTCATATTAATCCTCCTGTAATAAATATTTTATAGCTTCTAGAGCTAATAAATAGCTTACATATCCAAAACCTGAAATTTGTCCTTTGCAAACTGGAGATATAACCGATTTTTTTCTAAACTCATCTCTATTGTATATGTTAGATAAATGGACTTCAATAACAGGTATTTTTAAAATCTCAATAGCATCTCTAATAGCAATGCTATAATGTGTATAAGCACCAGCATTTATAATAACTCCGTCGTATTCATTAAATGCTTCATTTAATTTTGTTATTATATCTCCTTCACTACTAAATTGATATATATCTACGTTAAAATCTATTTCATTAGCTTTTCTTTCAATAATATTGTTTATATCTTCTAAACTTCTACTACCATAAAAATTTTGATTACGCTTCCCAAGCATATTAAGGTTCGGTCCATGTATCACTAAAATATTTGGCATTATCTCTAAACCCTTCCTATATCTATTCATATAATATATTATCATACTTTCTTTTTTTTGAATAGAATCAACTTAATTTTTTTGTCAGTTTATATATAAAAGAGTCTCTAGTTATAAATTCAGAGACTCTTTATAAAATGTTCTTATTATTTCTCCACCAATATCCTGAATATTTCTATTATCTATCTCTATAACATAATCTGCACTAGCATAATACAAATTTCTACGTTTATTTAGCAATTTTAATACTTTTTCTTTCCAATTATTTGTTTCAAGTAAAGGTCTTTTAGTAGATGAGCTATTAATATTTTCTATAATT
>NZ_ARZA01000243.1 GCF_000387765.1 Caldisalinibacter kiritimatiensis | reverse complement strand
TTGATCAGTAAGCTCTTTAGGAACATCCTTGTTAAATTTATAGAAAATTCGATGCTCTAGGCTAGCCCAAAAGTCCATAGCTATGGTACGAATCTGGATCTCTACCCTAACTTCTTCTATTCGATTAGTTAAGAAAACAGGTACTTCCACTAAAAGATGAAGGCTACGATAACCATTAGGCTTAGGGTTCTTAATATAGTCTTTGACTTCAACTACCTTTAAATTACTTTGCTTCTTAATCAATTCATAAATAGTATAGATGTCAGATGTAAAGGAACAAATAATACGGGCTCCCGCTATGTCATTAATAAACTTTTTTGCATTTTCAATATTAACCTCATATCCCTTGCGAATAAGCTTCTCTTTAAGGCTATCCATGGATTTAACCCTTGACTTTATATGCTCTATAGGATTATGAAGATGAAAAAATTCAAACTCTTCATTAAGGATATTTAACTTGGTAGTAATCTCCATCAATGCAAATTTATAAATCATAATAAGATTTTTCCATTCAGCTGAGTCATGAATATTTACCAAGGTTTCCAATCATAAATCACTCCTATTCTTTAAGCTAGGTAATTATTTATTACTTACATTATAGCATACAATAAAAAGGTAACTATATCTATAAGAGGGTCAGGCCTAAGTCTATTCTTGTTACACCCCTATACAGCAAAGAAACGGAAGATTCTTTTATTAGATCTTCCGTTCCTTATAGGATATTTTATTGTTCATATGTTTTAATGTGATTATTATTATCAATATAAATAATATCCCCTGATTTAGTCATGTAAATATCTTTAATGTTCTCGGTTGGAGGAATAATTTCTTCTATTGTACTACCATTCCATTATTTTCTATCATTAGCTCTGTTATTATCTCAAGACCTTCATCTATTTTTCCTATGCTTAATTTCTTTATTATTTTCTTTGCTTTACTTTTATCTTCTACGTTTTTAATTACTGCCTGGTTTCTATGAAAGATATCTAGTTGAAAGTATGAGTTATCTTCTTTTACTATTTCCTTTATCCACCCTGCGCCATCTCCATTTACTATTTTTGTTTGTATTTCATCTACTGCTAGATCTATAATTTTCTCTACTAGATTAGTTGATATATGTCCTACTGTATCCATCTTTAGATATTCATCTAATAAAAATTTATATCCCTTTTTCCCTTCTTCTGTCTCATGGAACGATGAACCCGGTTCAGCGTTCCGCGGTTCAGCGTTCCATAATATGCAATTGATTATCAACTAACAAGATAAGTTAATAAGCTAAGTGCCTGGCATCTATTATTAATGCTTTTCTTTTTCAATTTCTTCTTTTATCTTCACTACTTCATCATAGGATATTCCTGCTCCATCTGCTATCATTTTTAAATCTAGTCCCATTTTTATTAGGTTTTTTACGACTTCATATTTGCCTTCTTTTATTCCTTCTTCTCTTCCTTTATCTTCTGCTGATTTAATTCTTGTTAATTGATCTCGAATTTCTGCTTCTCTAGCTTCGTATGCCATTCTTGCCTTCTCGTCTTTACTTATTGCTTCTAATAAATCATAAGCTTTTTTTATGTCTTTATTTTTTCTAGCCAACATTTCCATCACTCCCCTCGATTTTCCATCTATGAACTCCATCCATTGTATTATTTCTTCATTTTCATCTTTAGGAATTTCATCGTCAAATAACTTTGGTAGTTCTAAAAAATGTATTTCTAATATATCTGTAAGTTCATAGTTAGTTTCGTCTTCTTTTATATGATAAACTGTATGTATTTTCTTTATTGGTATGAATTTAAAGTCTACTATGTTTATGGTTATACATTTTTTTAGTTTGTCGTATGTATCTCCTGGTTTTATACTAGATGTATACATTTTGCTCCAGTAAAAGAGGGTTCTTTCTGGCATGTATTCTGTTGGCAGTATTTGTATTTCTATATCTATTTGCTCTCCTTCTGGGGTCTGAACTCTTACATCTAATATTCCTTTTTTATCTTCTTTAAATTCTCTAAGTAGTTCACTGTTTATTATTTTTATGTCTGAAAATTTTTCTTTTGGCATCTTTAATACTGCCGATAAAAATGATATTAAAAGTTCTTTGTTCTTTTCATTTCCAAATAAAAGTTTAAATACAAAATCTATTTTCGGTGACATTATAAATTCGTCTTTCTTTTTCACCATCGTTTCACCTTCTTCTATTTAATCGGTATATTCTTATTATACCACAAAAATCCTCCTTAACTCTTTGTTAAAAAGGATTATAAAATGAAACGAAAGGTGGCTATCTGGTATATCCTCTGGACTGAAGTATTATGCTTATATGCAATTGATTATCAAGTAACAAAATAAGTTAAGTGCCTAGCACCTATTATTATTCTAGGGGAGATAGATTATACTGATATGTTAGACAGTTATTTTATAGATGAACCATATTATGATGATAATTATGAACGTTCCTCTACAGAAAGTAGTTTAGAAACAATCTATGAAATATTTGAAAGAGATTATTCTGCATAGAAAGGAACGATGAACCGGGTTCATCGTTTCCAGACCGTAGTCACGACACAGTTGATCACAAATGTATAAACTGCACTTCTTTTTCTCCACCATCAAATAAATGTAATAAAGCCACTGTTAATGGTAAATTAAATCTTTTACGTCCTGAACCACCAGGGTTTATATATAGTGTATCATTGTAAATCCTCTTAGAAAACATATGGGAATGTCCATGTATTACAATGTCAAAGCCCTCTCTTTTTGGATCTAAATCCATCTCTTTTATATCATGTAGTACATAAATACGTGTTCCATTTATTTCAACACCCTCAGTTTCTGGATATCTATTAGACCACTTACCTTTATCATTATTTCCTTTAATTGCATACACAGGAGCTATGGTTTCTAAAGCATTTATGACATCTATTTTTCCTATATCTCCAGCATGTATGATAATGTCACTTTCCTTTAGTGCTTCTAATGCTTTTTGCCTGATAATTCCATGGGTATCTGCAATAATTCCAACTAATACTGACATAATTTTAAACTCCAATCTAATACCATTTTAATCACAAAACTTTGTTTATCAGTGAAAATCTAATATAGATGGCAAACGAAACGTCCCCTTGTCATCTGAATTGGCTCTTCACCCATAAATTCAGCAATATTATAAATAAGCATTATTTGAATATATTTATTTCTATGTATATCTCTTGCATATATACCTCCTCTATACTCATATAGCATTTCTTCGGTGAAATACAAGTTCTTAACTTTATAATATCCATGCTTTATA
>NZ_ARZA01000242.1 GCF_000387765.1 Caldisalinibacter kiritimatiensis | reverse complement strand
TTTTGTATTTTGCAACTATCTATATAACCATAAGATAATATTATTCTTGTCTAAATGTCTATATATTTTATATATTCGTAATTTTTGTAAATATTACAATCATAAGTTTATAAATAAAAATTGCATAAAAAAAGAGCGGATATTCTCCGCTCAAATCCTTTATACCTTTAATTCAACTTCTATATTAAGTTTATCCTCATATTTTGATAAAATTGGTTTTATATTCTGTTCAATAAACTCTTCTACCTGCTTCGGAGCTCTACCAATAAAATTGACAGGGTCTAATAAATCCATAATTTCTTTCTTTGTTAATGGAATTTTATCACTTAAAATAATTCTATCAATGAGATCATTCTTTCCTCCATTAACTTTTACTTCTTTAGCTGCCTCCATAGATAATTTTCTAATTTCCTCATGTATTTCCTGTCTGTCCCCTCCTCTTTTTACAGCTTCCATTAGGATATTTTCAGTAGCCATAAAAGGAAGTTCTTCATTAATATGTTTTTTAATTACATTTTCATATACAACAAGACCATTAAAAACATTAATTCCTATTTCTAAAATAGCATCACATGCTAAAAAAGTCTGTGGTATTGTTAAACGTCTGTTTGCTGAATCATCCAAAGTTCTTTCGAACCACTGAGTTGATGCTGTCATTGCTGTATTCATAGTTGTTGCAATAATAAACCTGGCTAATGATGCTATTCTCTCACTTCTCATGGGATTTCTTTTATATGCCATAGCTGATGAACCAATTTGCTTTTTACCAAATGGTTCCTCTATCTCCTTTAAATTTTGCAAAAGTCTTATATCATTTGTTACCTTGTGAAGTGTTTGAGCGATACTACTTAATACAGATAAAGCTCTATAGTCCATTTTTCTAGTGTATGTTTGTCCTGTTACCGGATAAGTACTATCAAATCCCATTTTTTCTGCTACTAACTCATCTAGTTTTTTGACCTTTTCATGGTTGTTATCAAATAATTTCAAATAGCTAGCCTGAGTTCCAGTAGTACCCTTTACTCCTCTAAGCTTCATATTGTTTAAAATATATTGTAAATCATTATAATCAATTAATAAATCTTGTAGCCAAAGAGTAGCTCTTTTACCTACCGTTGTTAATTGTGCCGGTTGGTAATGTGTAAATCCTAACGTAGGTAAATCTTTATATTTATTAGCAAATTCTGATACTTTATTTATCAAGTTAACCAATTTTTTATTTATAAGGTATAGTGCTCTTTTCATTAAAATAATATCTGTATTATCACCCACATATGCACTTGTAGCTCCTAGATGTATAATAGGTTTAGCCTTAGGACACTGAATACCAAATGTATGAACGTGAGCCATTACATCATGTCTAAATTCCTTTTCTTTTTCTTCTGCAAGTTTGTAATCAATATTGTCTTTATTGTCTTTCATTTGCTGTATTTGCTCATCAGTTATGTTTAAGCCTAATTCTTTTTGAGCTTCAGCTAAAGCTATCCATAATTCTCTCCATGTCTTAAATTTTTCATCGGGTGAAAATATATTTGCCATTTCTCTACTAGCGTATCTTTTTATTAATGGGTTTTCATATGTTTGTTTCATAAATTCACTCCTTTTATCTAAACAATAAAACTACTTCTTATTTTATAACATTTTCTATTCTAGTCAACCCTTCTTTAATATTCTCTATAGACGTTGCATATGATAATCTAATGTAATTATCAGAACCAAAAGCTGCTCCAGGTACTACAGCAACATTACCTTTATCTAATAATAAATTACAAAAATCTATAGAAGTATTTATTTCTACCCCTTTTACAACTTTTCCTTTAAGCTGTGAAATATTAGCCATAACATAAAATGCACCTTTAGGTTTTTTACAGTATAAACCTTTAATTGAATTAATTTTATCTACCATATAGTTTCTTCTATCAATAAAATGCTTTTTCATTTCAGAAATAATACTTTGGTCTCCTGTTAATCCTTCTACACTAGCGTATTGTGATATTGTATTAGGATTAGATGTAGTATGTGCTTGAATATTATTCATAACTTTTATTATCTCCTCATTAGCAGCTGCATATCCTATTCTCCAACCTGTCATAGCATAAGCTTTTGACATACCATTAATAACTATAGTTAAATCTTTTACTTTATCACTAATTGATGCAATACTAACATGCTCATATCCATCATAAATTAGTTTTTCGTAAATTTCATCAGATATAATAAAAATATCATTTTTTACTGCCCAATCTGCTATCATTTCTAGTTCTTCTTTTGTATAAACAGTACCAGTAGGATTACTTGGACTATTTAGTATAATAGCTTTGGTATTTTTATTATATGATTTTTCTAAATCTTCTATTGTATATTTGAAATCATTTTCCTCTTTTGTTTCAACAAGTACTGGAGTTCCGTCTGCGATTTTTACTAATTCTGGATAGCTAACCCAGTATGGTACTGGAATTATAACTTCATCTCCAGGATTTAAGATAGCGTTTAATGCATTATATAATGAATGTTTTGCTCCGTTAGATACAATTATATTGTTCTCATTGTATACAAGATTATTATCACTTTTAAACTTCTCGCATATAGCTTTTTTTAACTCTATAATACCTGAAGCCGATGTGTATCTTGTATTACCATCATTAATAGCTTTTATTGCTTTTTGTTGTATATTAATAGGAGTATTAAAATCCGGTTCACCCGCACCAAATCCTATTACATCTATACCTTGTTTCTTCATCTCCTTTGCTTTTGCTGTTATTTCTAGGGTTGCAGAAGGTGTTATTTCTAATCCTTTCTTAGATAAACTTTTCATAATATATCCCTCCATGTTTTAGTATATATGTATAAGTATATGCTAGTATCATTCTATAACACTTTAAAATATCCTTTTAATAAAGAGAATATTAATAAAATTTAAATATCTATTTATATATGTCCTCTAAGGTATTGTTTATAATAGTTAAAGAATCTTGAAAAATAGGTTTATACATTAATTTAATTTTTTTATAATGCTCAAATCCTTTGTCTGTTAATCTATATCTTCTTATTGACCTCTTAGTTGGCTCTTGCCACCATCCATGTATATACTCATTTT
>NZ_ARZA01000241.1 GCF_000387765.1 Caldisalinibacter kiritimatiensis | reverse complement strand
GTAGCAAGTTTTTAACTTGCGACTCCGAAGCTTGCCATTTCAATGGCGAGTAGTTCACGGAGCAGAGTAATAGGGTATTAGAGATGGTACAAACTGTGAACTAAAAAAGTAGGAGTGGTGATATGAAGATAGGAAATGTACAGGTAGATAATAAAGTGTTTTTAGCACCAATGGCTGGAATTACAGATATGGCTTTTAGAGTTATATGTAAAGAGATGGGAGCAGGACTTGTATACACTGAGATGGTTAGTAGTAGAGGACTATATTATGGTGATAAAAAAACAGAATTATTAATGAAAATTGATTCCAGTGAACATCCAGTATCTTTACAAATATTTGGTTCTGAGCCTAATATTATGTCTGAAATAGTATATAAAAACTTGAATGATAGAGAAGACATAGACATTATAGATATAAATATGGGTTGTCCAACACCTAAGATTGTGAAAAATGGGGATGGAAGTGCCTTACTTAAAGAACCTAAATTAGCAGGTGAGGTAATAGAAGCAGTTGTAAAAGCTTCTAATAAGCCTGTTACTGTAAAGATTAGAGCTGGTTGGGATAAAGATAATATAAATGCAGTTGAAATAGCTAAAATAGCAGAAGAAAAAGGGGCTTGCGCTATAGGTGTACATGGCCGTACAAGGGAGCAATTTTATTCTGGTGAGGCTGATTGGGAGATTATAAAACAGGTTAAAGAAAATGTGTCTATACCTGTAATTGGGAACGGTGATATATTTGAACCTGAGGATGCTAAAAGAATGTTAGACTATACTGGTTGTGATGCGGTAATGATAGGCAGAGGGAGTAGAGGTAATCCGTGGATATTTAAAAGAACAGTAGTTTTATTGGAAAGAGGAGAACTATTACCAGCACCAAGGGATGAAGAAAAAATTGATATGGCATTAAAGCACTTAGAATTATTAATTCAGCTTAAAGGTGAAAGAGTTGCAGTTAAAGAAATGAGAAAACACATAGGATGGTACACAAAGGGTATGAAAAATTCTTCTGATATGAGAAGAAAAATAAATACAATAAATCATTATAAAGAATTAAAGGAAGAATTATATAAATATAAAGAAGACTTAATGGCAATTGAGGACTAAAGAGTGTAAAAAAAGGATGGGAAGGTAATAATATGGAAATAAAATATATATAATCTAAAATTGAGAAAGTTGGGTGGGGATAATATGAAAAGAGTAGTTAGTGTAAGTATAGGCTCTTCAAAGAGAAATCATAAAGTAAAAACCAATATGTTTGGAGAGGAGTTTATAATAGAGAGAATAGGAACAGATGGAGATAAGGAAAAAGCTATAAACTTAATAAAAGAATTAGATGGGAAAGTAGATGCTTTCGGGATGGGAGGTATAGACATATACTTAGTATGTAAAGACAAAAAATATATAATTAAGGATTCAACACCTCTTAAGGAAGCAGCAGTTAAAACACCAATAGTAGATGGTTCTTCTTTAAAAAATACATTAGAGAGAAGAGTTATTGAATATATAAATAAGAATAACATTGTAAAATTAAAGAATGCTAATATACTTTTAACGTCTGCATTAGACAGATTTGGTATGGCCGAAGCTTTTGAAAAGGTTGGAAGTATAGTTACATATGGGGATGTTATGTTTACTTTAGGCATACCAGTAAAGATAAAATCATATAATACACTATATAATATAGCTAAGATATTGGCACCAATAGCAACCAAATTACCTTTTGAAATGTTATATCCTACAGGAAAGAAACAAGAGGTTATAAAAGAAGATAAATTTGAAAAATATTATCAAGAAGCTGATATTATAGCAGGTGATTTTTTATACATAAACAGATATATGCCATCTGATATGAAAGGAAAAACAATCATAACTAATACAGTAACAGCTAATGATATCCAAGAAATGAAGAGGAAAGGTGTAAAATTATTGATAACAACTACTCCTGAATTTGAAGGTAGGTCATTTGGAACTAATGTTATGGAAGCAACTATTGTTGCTTTATTAGGTAAGTATCCTGAAGAGCTGACTGATAAAGAATATAATAGAGCTTTAGATATGTTTGATTTTAGACCTAGAATAGAATACCTAAATGAAGAGGAACAAGTATTATAAAAATAACGAAAGGTTAGCGTTGATAAAAGGGGGGATAAGAGATTTGGGGAAGTTCGTCTATGTTTTAGAGCCTAAACTTTACAGACAAGCATTACAAAAAGGGTTATTAAGGTTTATTCCTGAAAGTATATTTTTAATTATAGTAAACAGAATGAAGCCTAAGGTAGTATGTAGATATTTAAATCAAAAGGGTACAGAGATTAAAGGATATGGGATAGGGGTATTTACTTCTGAAAAGAACAGTGAAAAAGAAAGGTTTATAGACAGTATAATAGAATGTATAAATTCATTAAAAGAAGAAAATATAACGAGATTATGTTTGTATAAACATGAATTGTTAGATGAAGAAGATGTAGTAAAATTAGAAGACAATTGTAATGTTTCCTTCGTCGATGGAAGGACTACGAGAATCCAGCTTGTTCTACCAGTAATAAAAGAAATTTATAATTATAATAATATCAATTTGAAGGAACAAGAAGTATTAATAATAAATGATGATTTACAATATGAAGAAGAATTAATACGTGATTTAGCATTAGAATTAAAATATCTTTCTGTATATGGAGAAAACGAAGAATATATGCATGAATTATCTGATAAGATATTAATTTCTACTGGACTTTCTATACATATAGTTAGAGGATTAGAAGGAAAGCTTAGCAAATACAACATTATTATAAACTTTAAAGATAATATTGAGTTGAATGTTAAAGATATAAAAAGAAAAGCAATAATATTTGATTTAAGTAAGAAGAATAGTTTAAGAAAATTAGTAGATAAAAGAAAAGATGTTATAATTATTACAGATTTTATGTTAAAAAAACCTAGCAATATAAGGTGTGATATATCGGATTATAGCTTTGAGCAGGATATACCTTCACATATATATGAAACTATGAAAAATGTCAATTCAAGGGATTTTAAAAGAGTAGTAATACGAGATAAATCTTATACTATAAAACAGGTTTCTAAAATATTTTTAAAAGGTAATGAAACTTGTCGATATTTTATATCAAATGTCAAAAACTAAGCCTATAAATACTCTTGACAATGAAGGGTTACTAAATTATAATAGTCAACATATAAAATAGGAAAGCACTGTAAGTTAACTTACGGTGCTTCTTATTTAAGATAAGTATCTATAATTTTTTTAAATAAATTTTTGAATTTAATATATAATATAATAAGGTATAAACTAATATTTTCAAAGAAATTTTCTTAGGCATTTAATAATATAATTTTTATTAAATATTTAATAAATCAAAAATCAATACAAAAAAAGGAGAGAGTAATACCATGGAAAAAGAAGTAATTTTAACTTCCGAGGGTTTAAAAAAAGTTGAAAACGAATTAGAGTATTTAAAAACTGTTAAGAGAAAAGAAGTAGCAGAAAGAATAAAACAGGCTATAGCTTTTGGAGATATTAGTGAGAACTCTGAATACGACGAAGCAAAAAATGAACAAGCACAAGTTGAGGAAAGAATAGCAAAATTAGAAAAGATGCTTAGATATGCTAAAGTAATAGATGCTGCTGATATTTCTGTAGATGTAGTTAGCGTTGGCTCAAGAGTTACAGTTAAAGATGAAGAGTTTAATGAAGAAATAGAATATACTATTGTAGGTTCAGCAGAAGCAGACCCATATGAAGCTAAAATATCAAATGAATCTCCAGTAGGAAAAGCATTAATAGGTAGAAAAGTTGGAGACGTAGTAGAAGTTCAAGTACCTGATGGCGTAATTAAATATGAGGTACTTAAAATTGAAAAATAAACTTAATACATCATTAAATATAATGCATGTATAAAAGGTTATGATATAATGAGTAGATGGATAGGATAAATAGGAGGTGTACGAAATATGGCAGAAGAAGCTAACTTAAATGAGATGCTGAAGATGAGAAGAGAAAAACTACAGAACCTAGTAGAAATGGGCAAAAATCCATTTGAAATTGAAAAATATGATGTTACTCATAAGAGTCAGTATATCAAAGAGAATTTTGAAGAACTAGAAGGCAAAACGGTTTCAATAGCAGGTAGATTAATGGCTAAAAGAGGTCATGGTAAAGCTGGCTTTGCAGATTTACAAGATAGTGAAGGTAGAATACAGTTATTTGTTAAGATGAATTTAATAGGAGAAGAAGAATATGAACTATATAAAACTTATGATATAGGAGATATAATAGGGGTTAAAGGTGAGATTTTTAAAACAAAAATGGGAGAGATATCTGTAAAAGCTAAAGAAATAGTATTGCTTTCTAAGTCCTTGCAGATTCTACCAGAAAAATTCCATGGTTTAAAAGATCCTGATTTAAGATATAGACAAAGATATGTGGATTTAATCATGAATCCAGAAGTAAAAGATACATTTATTACAAGATCAAATATAATTAAAGCGATAAGAGAGTTTTTAGATAATAGAGATTTCATGGAAGTAGAGACACCGGTGTTATCTACTTTAGCAGGTGGAGCTTCAGCTAGGCCATTTATTACACATCATAATGCGTTGGACATTGATATGTACTTAAGAATCTCTTTAGAGTTACCATTGAAAAGATTAATAGTTGGTGGCTTCGATAGAGTATATGAAATGAGTAGAGTTTTTAGAAATGAGGGAATGGATTCAAGTCACAATCCTGAATTTACATTACTTGAATTGTACCAAGCATATGCAGATTATGAAGATATGATGGAATTAGTTGAAAGTTTGTATTCTTATGTAGCTGAAAAAGTAAAGGGAACAACAAAAATAACTTACCAAGGACAAGAAATAGATTTAACACCACCTTGGCCTAGAATTAGAATGGTTGATGCTGTTAAAGAACATACAGGAGTAGATTTTGATAAAATAACTGATATAGAAGAAGCTAGAAGAGAAGCGGAAAAATTAGGTTTAGAATTAGAAGGAAATGAATCTATAGGAGAAATAATAAGTGAAGCATTTGATGAGTATGTAGAAGATAAATTAATACAACCTGTATTTATTACTCATCATCCGGTTGAAATTTCACCATTAGCTAAAAAAGACCCTGAAGACCCAAGATATACACATAGATTTGAACCATTTATCTGTGGAAGTGAAGCTGGAAATGCTTTCTCAGAATTAAATGACCCAATAGATCAAAAAGAAAGATTTTTAGAACAAGTTAAGAAAAGAGAAGCTGGTGATGATGAAGCTCATATGATGGATTATGACTTTATCAATGCATTAGAGGTAGGATTACCACCAACAGGTGGACTAGGTATAGGGATAGATAGATTAGTTATGTTATTTACTGATGAATCATCTATAAGAGACGTAATTTTATTCCCAACTATGAAACCTGTAGATAATAAGTAGATAAATAAAGGGTACATTGCTTTTGCAATGTACCCTTTATTTGAAATAAAATTTAAAATTAATTTGGCTTTTGCCTAAATGTATAGCACAATTCATTATGGTTATAAGCTCCATAATAAGGAAACAAAAAAACATAGCAAAAACACTTGACATGCAAATTAGTATTTGGTATAGTATTAAAAGTCGCCGCTGAAACGGCGAATAAAATAAAACAAAAAAAGTTCTTGACAAATTCCTTTTAACATGATAAGATATTAAGAGTCGGCGACAAAAGTCGACAGACAAATTAGGACTTTGAAAATTGAACAGTGCAAAGCCAGTTGAGTTTCAGATAAACTTTC
>NZ_ARZA01000240.1 GCF_000387765.1 Caldisalinibacter kiritimatiensis | reverse complement strand
TGGTTATAAATATCTAAAAATCCATGAGTATATTTCTCAAAGCAACCTTTTATTTCTTCATGATTTATTGAGAACTTTCTTATACTATAAAATTCTTCTTTTGACAGTGGTTTTAACACTTTCATTTGTTGATGCACCTCTCTTACACATGCTCCCTTCATATCTTCTCTTCCAAAAGCCAAGGTAGCATAACTTCAAATTCCAATTGAATAACTGGTCTTGGAAAATTATCTGGTACAAGGTCTAATTTATCAGTAAATGTAAACTTCAAATTATTAACTTTTATAATATTTAAATTATCCCATTTTTTTGCTTTCTTACTAGGCTTTTTAATAATTTCTCCTACCAAATGATAGAATCCCATATATAAATGCTTACCTGTATCAGTTTCAAACTCCATAAATTCCCCTTCTTTTTGAGGGTCAATCCCTAACATTTTATAAAAATTCAGTACTTCTTTGGGAAATGTTTTACAATTCTTTATGTAGTTTTTACAATAAGCACAATCACAACCTTCTTCAACTGTTATACTATCATAGTATTCTTCTGTTTTTTCAGCATCTATTTTGAGTATCCAATCTTGTATATAAATAGTCTTCATCATAATATTCACCCTCTTAAGTTGCTTCAAATAGTCTATAGTTCTTTTAAAATTTAGATTTTCTACTAAAAATATATGAAAGATTGTACGGTATATTAACTCTTTATGAGCTTTTTTTTGAAGAAGATTATCAGTACGGAAAACCTATTTCACTATTCTCAAATAATAGCTTATATACACTTGCTGAAGAACTATATGCTGGTACTTCTATCTTTGACTTTAAACAATCATCAGTTAAGATTTTTAACTTATTAGACTTAGAAAAAAGTCGAATCTTTTCTAGATATATTTTATGCTCATCAACAAAAGGTGTAGTTTTTCCTTGGAGGTTTATAGAATCATTTTCTAATGAATATTTAAAAAAATGGTATGAAATATACGGTGCTAACACAGAAATCATAACTTCTAATCTATACAGTTGGTGACCTTTATTTAAATACAACTCAAATT
>NZ_ARZA01000239.1 GCF_000387765.1 Caldisalinibacter kiritimatiensis | reverse complement strand
AGGTAGCAAGTTTTTAACTTGCGACTCCGAAGCTTGCCATTTCAATGGCGAGTAGTTCACATAATGTGAAGAATGTAAAAAATGAATTAGTTAATATAAAAGAGTATTGTAAAGATATAGATAGTAGATTAAAGCTATCAGTACAAAAGGTTGGGATTATTAGATACAATGCTTTTGATGATATGGGTAGTGATTTAAGTTTTTCAATAGCTTTATTAGATGAAAATCTTAATGGTGTAGTTATATCAACTATTTTTGGAAGAAATGAAAGTAATACATACGCTAAACCTATAATAGAAGGGAAATCTAAATACAACTTATCAGTAGAAGAATTACAGGCCATAGATAAAGCAAAGGAAAATGGAATGTCCAGTAGAATAGCAACTAGAGTTTCATAAAAATAGGAGGAAGGAAAATAAAAATGCTTTTTATTATAAATCCTATTGCTGGTGGGGATAGGGCTAAAAACATTCATCCATTAATAGAAGAAATTATGGAAAATACAAATATAACATATAAAATAGTTTACACTAAAGGTCATAATGATGCCACTAGAATTGCTTATGATGCAATTAAGAAAGGATATAAGACAATTGTAGCCGTAGGTGGAGATGGAACGATAAACGAAGTAGCTAAAGGTATTATTAAAGCAGGTAAAGGTACATTAGGCATAATACCAGGTGGGACAGGTAATGATTTAGTAAGAAGTCTAAACATACCTATAGACCCTAAAGAGGCATTACAAGTTATTTTAACTGGAAAAACGAAAAAAATTGATGTAGGCGAGGCAAATGGAAAAGTGTTTTTAAATGTAGCTAGTGTTGGATTTGATTCAGAAATAGCAAAAAATACAGAAAAAATAAAAAAACATATAAAAAATAAATTTGCTTATACTGTAGGATTATTAAAGACTTTAATTACATATAAAAATAAGAAGGTTGAAATTATACTAGATAATAATGTTAAAATCAATACTAACCTATTACTGTTAGCGGTAGCTAATGGTTAAATACTATGGTGGAGGCATGAAAATATCACCTATGGCTGAAATTGACGATGGTTTTTTTGTTTTGTGTGTAATTAAAGAAATACCTAAAATCAAACTACTTGTTCTTTTCCCTTCTGTATTCAAAGGTGAGCATAAGAAATATAATAAATATGTGAGGTTTTATAAAGCAAAGAATATAAACATAAAAACTAAGGATAATTTATATTTAAATGTAGACGGGGAGATATATGAAACTAATAAAGTTGTAACCTTCAAAATATACAATAAAAAAATAAGTTTAATAGCTTAATACAATATGTGTATAAAAAACCTCTAAGTGATAACAATAATATTAGTATGATTTTGCTTGGGGGTGTTTTTATGCCTAAAAGAATAGCTGTTCAACAGGGTTTAAATGAAATAAAAGAGAGGCTTATAAGGGATGGATATGAAGTATTTGATATAGACTCAGGTCGTAATGTAGAAGCAGTAATATATATGGCTGACGGCTATAACATACCTGATTATAGTCAGTTTACAAATATGAATGAAGGAACAAGCGCAGATATAGGTAGAGGAATGATTTTAATAAATGCAAAAAATAAATCGATAGAGGAGATTGAATACATTATTGAAAATAGAGTTTATACTAGAATATTTGATTACGAGTAAAAAAAGCAACCTGATATGCATTAAACAGGTTGCTTTTCTTTTTTAGATATTTTCCATATGCTATATGATACAGAATTAGCAATGACATTTGCTATTCTCATCACAGTGCTTAACCTAGTGTTTTGTAAAATAACATATTCCATAAAGCCACCTAAATTAACCACACCCGTTATATGAATATCTCCTATATTAGGCAAATCTTTATTAACCCCAGTTCCTGGTTTTAATGGCCCATTAGCTACAGTTACATATCCAATCCTTTCAAGACTACCAAGAGATGCATCTATTGCAATAATAAAAGGTTTATCATATTTATTATTTATCATTTTTATCTTATCATCTAGATTTTTAGCATGAACAGGCTCATCTAATGTACCTAATATATGAACTTTAGAATAATTTTTTAGTAACTTAGTAAGTTTGTATCCAACTAGAGGGCCTAAACAATCTCCGGTAGAACGGTCGGTACCAATACAAACTAAAACCAAATCGTTATAATCATTATCTATAAACTCATTAAGATGGTTTATTATCATTTTACTAAAGGTAGGTATGGCGAAGGGTGAATCAACATTAACACTGTCCTTTTTTCTATTAAGGGATATAGTCATATATCTTCCTCCCTACTAGCTTCGTCTTTATATTTTTATTCTAAAAATAAAAAAATATACTACTAAAAGTTTTTCCAATAATGGTACTGTTAATTCAAATAGTTAAAAGATAATTAAATAGATGTATATTAGTTAAACAATAGTAAAACATAAATTATATGAAAGTACACTTAATATTGACAGTTGAAATAAAGGGGAATCAAATATGTTTAATAGATTTAAGAATATTATTTCTGATTTAAAACATAATGTTTCTAATGAAGATAAGATGAAAACAGCAAAAAAAGTTAATATAGAAGAAAACATAAAAAGGAGATTAAAACACAACCTAAAACTATTTAGGTCTATATTCCATGATTGTTCTGATGTTGTTTTTAAAGAATTTAAAATAGGTTCTGAAAGGGAAATAAATGCAGCAATCATATATGTTGATGGTTTAATAGATAGGGAAATTATACATACTGAAATTTTAAAGCCACTTATGTATTTAACAAGATTAGACGAATATAACTCTACAAATATATCTATTGAGTTTTTAAAGAATACAGATTTAGCTATTGGAGAGATAAAAGAAAAAAAGAAACTTGAAGAAATTGTGGCCTTGATATTATCAGGAGAAACGGCACTTTTAATAGATGGAATAGATAAAGCATTACTTTTAAATTCGAGGGGATGGGAAAATAGACAAATAGAAGAACCACAATCAGAATCAGTAAGTAGAGGACCTAAGGATGGTTTTACTGAAACATTAAGATTTAATACAGCACTTATTAGAAGGAAAATAAAGCATCCAGACCTTAAAGTAAAAATGATGAATATAGGTGAGAGAACAAATACAGATGTAGCTATAGTATATATGGAAGAGATAGCAAAAAAAGAGGTAGTTGAAGAAGTTTTAAGTAGATTAAAAACTATTAAGATTGATGGAATATTTGAAAGTGGGTATATAGAAGAATTTATTGAAGATAATCCATATTCACCTTTTCCTCAGGTTGAAATTACAGAAAGGACAGATAAGGCTTCAGCAGCTCTTTTAGAGGGTAGAGTAGCCATAATAGTAGATGGTACACCTGTGGTTTCTTTAGTACCTGCGATAATGGTTAATTTTTACCAGACACCTGAGGACTATTATGAAAAACCATTATTTGCAAGTGCCTTGAGATTGCTAAGGGTATTAGGTTTTTTAGTAGCAACTTCACTACCTTCCTTATATGTAGCCTTTCTTAGCTTTCATTTTCAACTAATACCTATAAAGCTAGTAGAAACCTTAGCAGAAGGTAGAGTGAAAGTGCCTTTCCCTCCTTTTGTAGAGGCACTACTTATGGAAATTCTTATAGACTTATTAAGGGAGGCAAACTTACGATTACCAGGTACATTAGGACAGTCAATAGGCGTAGTTGGGGCTATAGTTATTGGTCAAGCTGCAGTGTCTGCTAATCTTGCATCTCCAGCAATGGTAATCATTGTATCAATTACAGCAATTGGTGCATATGTAATTCCTAGATTTAGCACCTCCTATTCAATTAGATTTTTAAGATATCCTATGATTTTCTTTGCTGCTACATTAGGTATATTTGGTATTGCAGTTGTATGGCTGTGGATACTTATACATTTATGTGCATTAGAATCCTTTGGTAACCCATATTTATCTCCTTTTACACCTTTAAAGATTAGGGACTTAAAGGATACCGTGATAAGAGCACCTTTATGGGCAATGAGGAAAAGACCTACCTCTCCTGATAGTGAAGATAAGAATAGACAGGATTTACAAAAAGGGAGGATAAATAAATGAGATATGATAAAAATGATGTGATGTCATCAGGACAGTTATTTGCTTTCATAGCCTCTTCAATAGTAGGGACTGGGATGCTTAGTCTTGCTAGTGCTGTTTCAGAAGTAGCTGGTAGAGACGGTTGGATATCTACAATAATAGGTGGTCTAGTTGTATTAATTGGGACATTAATAATAATTCAATTGGCAAAAAGATTTCCAAATGAGACTTTTATAGAATACATACACAAAATTACAGGGAAATTTTTAGGATACATTATAGTTTTTTTATATATCTTATTTTCTATATCTTCTAGCGCAATAGTATTGAGGAGTTTAGCATACCTACTTAATACTTGGTTTTTAAGGTATACACCTAAAGGTGTTATTATATTTTTTATGATAATTTTATGTGTATATCTAAGTCGAAATGGAATCAAAGTATTAGCAAGATTTTCTCAAATAACCTTTTTCATATTATTACCTTTAGTGATACTTATATTTCCACCTGTTATATCTAATCCTACATTTTATAATATAAGACCTGTTGGTAATGAAGGAATATTAAATATACTAAAAGGAGTAATGCCTGCTATCTATTCCTTTCTTGGATTTGAAGTACTACTTGTATATTTCCCTTTTGTAAAGCCTAGAAAAAAAGTGACTAAATCTGCTGTAGGTTCGATTGTTTTTGTAGTAACAATATATACACTTATAGTTTTAGTACAATTGATTGTGTTTCCTCAATCCTCGATAATGCAAATGTGGATGCCTACTATAAACTATGTACTTGACGTAAGATTACCATTTTTAGAAAGAGTAGATTTAGCATTTATATATTTTTGGATATATGCGATTTTTACTACAGCAACAATTCAATTTTATACTGCAACAGTAGAAATAAAGCAATTATTTAAATTAAGTGATAGAAAAAATATATGTTTATATTTAGCCCCAATAGTTTTTATTGGTGCTATATCTCCTGATAATTTAGTAGAAATAACCAAAATAACTGATATTATTAGTAAAGTTGGTGTAGTGGTTACACTCGTTATACCTACTGTTTTATTAGTACTAAGCGTAATATTTTCTAAGAGGAGTGAAAACAATGTATAGAAAAATTACGTTGTTTATGCTTATGACTTTACTTGTGATTATAACTGGGTGCTGGGATAGTATGCTTGTTGAAGATGTGTTTATTGTAACAGGTCTTGGAATAGACATATCAGAAGATAATTCAAATTTGATAACTGTTACAGCCTTTGGACCATCAGTTATAGAAAAGGCTGAAGAACCGTATATAAGCTTTTCAGGTGAAGGAAATAATATAGGCAAGGCCCTACAACACATTCGTAACAAAACTTATAGAGAAGTGGCTATAAGTCATACTATGATTTTATTATTTTCTGAAGAGGTAGCTAGAAAGGATATTAGAAAATATTTGGATTTATTTATCAGAAATGCAGAAATAGGTAGTCAAATAGCTGTAGCTATAACTAAAGGTAGAGCTCAAGACTATTTTACTACGAAGATACGTTCAAATCCTAATACGGCAATGTTTATATCAGACCTTATTGAAACAGAAGAAAGAAAGGTTAATATTTCAGAGTATACATTGAGGGGTATAGTTAACAAATTAAATGAAAGATACTCTAGCTTAGTACTACCATATATAGAATTAGGTAAAAATAAAGATGAAATATTATTAAACAGAATATCTTTTTTTAAAAAAGGAAGAATAGTGGGGACATTGGATAAAGATTATATTTTACCGTTGTTACAGCTTAGGGGTTCCCTAGAGAGAGGTTCCATAGATATTGGGTCAGCTAACCCGAAAAAAGAAATACGTGAAGTTATATCATTAAAGCTCTTTCCTAAAAGCAGAAAGATAGATGTAAATATAGAGGATAATAATGTGAATATAAAAATATTTACTAAATCTGAAGCAAATATATTCGAATTGGAACCACCTGAGAAAAAAATAGATGAAAAAGAAATAGAAAATATAGAAAAGAGAAGTGAGGAATACTTGAAAAAAAATATGCTAGAGTTAATTGAAAAGCTACAAAAGGAGTTTAAAGTAGATGGACTTAATTTAAGTGAGTATGTGAGGGTAAAGTATCCTGATTATTATGAAAGAACTGACTGGAATGAAGTATTCCCTGAAATTAATATAGATATTAAGACGGACATAAAAATAAAGGGAATAGGATTAACTAAATAAATTCGATATATTAACTGTTGACTTGAGGTTGAAAATATATTAATATATTAATTGCTGTCGCTGGTGACGGCGATAAAAAAACAAAAAAACAGTTGACATATCAACAAATATTTGATATACTAATAAAAGTCGTCTCAAGAAAACTTTAAATAAGTCTTCAAAATTCGACAAAAAAGTTCTTGACAAATTCGTTTTGATGTGATAACATATTAAGAGTCGGCAGCAAAAGTCGACAAACAAATTAGGACT
>NZ_ARZA01000238.1 GCF_000387765.1 Caldisalinibacter kiritimatiensis | reverse complement strand
GCCCTGGCCTTCCAAGCCAGTTGCGAGGGTTCGATTCCCTTCACCCGCTCCACTTAATCAGATTTGCTGATAATTTTAAATTACAGATTATAAATATTAAATAAAAAGATTTTCAATTTAGAATTTAGCATTTAAAATTTATAATTGATTTTTCTGCGCCTATAGCTCAGCTGGATAGAGCAACGGACTTCTAATCCGTGTGTCGGGGGTTCGAATCCTCCTAGGCGCACCATTCGATGGGGTGTAGCCAAGTCGGTAAGGCAGCGGACTTTGACTCCGTCATGCGCAGGTTCGAGTCCTGCCACCCCAGCCAAACATGACCCATTAGCTCAGTTGGTAGAGCACCTGACTTTTAATCAGGGTGTCCGGCGTTCGAGTCGCCGATGGGTCACCATCACTTGGAGGGGTGTCCGAGTGGCTTAAGGAGCTGGTCTTGAAAACCAGTGACCCGTTTTCGCGGGCCGTGGGTTCAAATCCCACCCCCTCCGCCACAACAATAAGGAGAAGTACTCAAGTGGCTGAAGAGGCTCCCCTGCTAAGGGAGTAGGTCCCTTTAACGGGGCGCGAGGGTTCAAATCCCTCCTTCTCCGCCAGTATCGAGGGCCCTTAGCTCAGTTGGTTAGAGCGTCCGGCTCATAACCGGCAGGTCCGGGGTTCGAGT
The DNA here is from genome assembly GCF_000387765.1 of Caldisalinibacter kiritimatiensis. Taxonomy (NCBI): domain Bacteria; kingdom Bacillati; phylum Bacillota; class Tissierellia; order Tissierellales; family Thermohalobacteraceae; genus Caldisalinibacter; species Caldisalinibacter kiritimatiensis. Next base: position 161 of record NZ_ARZA01000238.1, on the reverse strand, counting down.
CCCTGAGGGCCCACCATGATATCGGGGTGTAGCGCAGTTTGGTAGCGCATCTGGTTTGGGACCAGAGGGTCGTGGGTTCAAATCCTGCCACCCCGACCATATAGGGGCTTATAGCTCAGTCGGTTAGAGCGCACGCCTGATAAGCGTGAGGTCGGTGGTTC
>NZ_ARZA01000237.1 GCF_000387765.1 Caldisalinibacter kiritimatiensis | reverse complement strand
ATTTTAGAGTATATCCAATCTTTGCTCTAACTTTTCATAATTCTTTTTACACTACCTTTTATCTTCAGTAATAGTATATATAAAATTATACCGTAAAGTAAAGAATATACTATCCTTAATCCTATAACATTACATCATAAAAGGATAGCATCATTGCTATCCTTTTATAAATCATAATATAATTCAAACTCTTTTGGATGAGGTACATTATTAACTTTTCTTGCTTCTTCTCTTATTCTACTAATTTGGTCCTGTATTAACCCCTTAGTAAATACCCCTCCTGCTAATAAAAACTCATGGTCTTTTTCTAAAGCATCTGCTGCTTCTTCTAATGATTTTGGTAAGCTCTTTATTTTACTTCTTTCTTCTTCTGGTAAATTGAATATATTTATATCATATGGACCAAATCCTTGTTCAGCTGGGTCAATCTTATTGATTACACCATCTAACCCAGCCATTAATATTGCTGCAAAAGCAAGGTATGGATTTGCTGTTGCATCGGAAGGTCTAAATTCAAATCTTTTCTTTTCTGGTGTTTTAGCATATCCAGGTATTCTAATTACAGAACTTCTATTTGCAGTAGCAAAACATATGCTAACTGGAGCTTCATATCCAGGAACTAATCTTTTATATGAATTTGTACTTGGATTTGTAAAAGCTAAAAGTGCTGGTGCATGCTTTAATATACCTCCTATATAATATAATGCAATATCACTTAATTGTGAATAACCATCTTGATCATAAAATATAGGTTGTCCATCTTTAAATAATTGCATATGTATATGCATCCCATTTCCTGCTTCTCCATATATAGGTTTAGGCATAAATGTTACCGTTTTCCCTTCTTGTATAGCTAAATTCTTTACTATGTATTTTAATTTCAATGTATTATCTGCCATCTCTTTCAATCTACCAAATTGTGTTTCAAGCTCTACCTGACCTGCTCCACCTACTTCATGATGATGATATTTAATTTTTATTCCTACATCTTCTAATAGTCGTGTCGCTTTAGACCTAAAATCATTAGTTATATCTTTAGGTATATCTACATGATATCCTTTTTGAAACTGTACTTTATAACCTAAATTTTGATAATCATTTATTCCTGTATTCCAATATGCTTGTCTAGTATCTAAAGAAACTTGTTGATGATATGGCTTATTGTTATATGCCACATGGTCAAATACATAAAATTCAAATTCAGGACCTATAATATTTTCATCTGCAATACCTGTTTCTATAAGATAACTTTCTGCTTTCTCTGCTATGTACCTAGGATCACCTTCAAATCTTTTATTTTCACCATCAGTTTCATATATATTAGCTATCATCGTTAGAGTTGGTATTTGGCAAAATGGGTCTATAAACGCAGTAGTTATATCTGGCTTAAAAATCATGTCAGACTTTTCTACGGTCAAGAAACCATAACTTGAACCATCAAACCCAATACCGTTTTCAATTATACTTTCGTTAAATCTTTCTGCTGGTATAGAAAGATGATGCCATCTGCCAGCTAAATCTACAACTTTAAAATCAATAATTTTAATTTTTTTGTTTTCGCAAAATTCCTTTACCTCTTTTACATTATTAAACATGAAATCACCCCTTTTCCTTTTTATAACTGTAGTTTTATAATATGTCAAAGTCAAAATATTGTCAATATTTCACTAAAAGTAAATATACTTACTTAAACAAAAAACCCCTAACTTAGGGGTTAAAATGCCTTTTTAAACTTCAAATTTTTCAAATCACTATATATAATTTTATCAATTGCTTCTTCTACATAATAAACTAGATTTTTTTGCTTTAAGTTCCTTATATTTACCCACATATATTCTGAATGCTCATTACTCAAAACTACTTCCCCTGATAAATAATTACATAAGTATACAACGGTTATATATTGTTTCTTTTTCTCTGAATTTATCCCTGAACTTGTACTTATGACACCTGCTAAATCTATCTGTAAAGACGTTTCTTCATTAACTTCCCTAACTAAGCTTTCTTGTAAAGACTCTCCAAATTCTAACTTTCCACCTGGAATATCCCAATACCCTGCTGCAAAAGAAGTATTATTTCGCTTTAATATCAAGACATCATTTCCTTTTGTAATCAATGCCTTAGTAATTATTCTAAACATTAACATCTTTCCCTTCAACTTTTCATACGTTTTTAATTACTATTGTTTTTTTCATTGTTAGTATCAGAACTTGTATTAATAGCTTTTCCAAATTCTACTATAAAATTCTTTTTATTAATTAAAACTTCTTTAATTGAGCCAATAAATTGTTTATCATATACATCTTTCACTGAGGCATAAAGTGGGTTTTCTTTTATCTCATCCCATCCCTCTCTTAGGATTATTTCAGCTTTATCAAACTTTTTCATATATTTCATTATATATGCTCTATTTAGTATATTTTTAATTCTAATATCTAAAACATCCAATTCACTTAAACTATCTTCTTTTTTATTCTCTAATTGTTTTTCTTCTGAATCAACCTGTGATTCAGTTGATTCTTTATTAGCATCCTTATTTAAATCATGAGCTTCATTAGTTTCTTCCTGGGCACTATCTTTACTCTCGCTATTACTTTGTTCAATTTCCTCTTCTATTATGTTGTTTTCTTTATCTTTTTCATCATCTACATTATTAGAAGTATTATCTTCCTGTTTTGTATTAAGTTCCTCAACTTTTTGTTCTTCACCTTGTTTATTTACTTCCTTTTCATTAGTTTTTATAACTTTTTCTTCTTGTTCTATTATTTTCTCTTGTTCTATCTCTTGTTCAACAATCTGAAGCAACTTATCTAATTGATTTGTCTTAATATATAGCTTATACCTTATAAATTTAATGTCTTCTTTAACTTTATCATCTTGAGTCATCTCATACCATTTTTCTAAACCTTCAAATATCTTTTCCTGTTCTATATTGTAGTTAAGACTTTCTTTGAAGATCTTAGTTGATTCATAATCGCTTATATCATCTCTTTTAATATATTCATTAATTAATTCTTTATATAAATTATCTTTTTCTTCTTGTGTCAATTCTCCATAATTTATAAGATAATAGTTAATACCAACAATGTTATGATACCCAGACTCTTTTAATTGTCTAAGGGTTTTTAATGGCTCAGAATCATAAAAATGTTTATCTTCAGGGAATATATATTCAGCAAAGGATTTATATTCTATTGTATTCTTTGCTTTAATATATTTTTGGTCATTTTCACTTAAATTGTTATAATCATAGTTACCAAATAAAGTTAACTTCTCTTTTTCGTAATCGTTTATGAACTGTATGTGCTGTAGATACTTTCCTTTTAAATATTCCATATCAAAATATAACCTTTTTATAATAGTAGCCGACTCAGCTCTAGTAATATTCTGTTTAGGTCTAAATGTATTATCTTCATATCCAGTTATTATACCATTATCAACTAATTTTCGTATTTCATTATAATACTTATAATCTTCATCTATATCAGTAATTTTTTTATTTACATTTGATATACTAGGTGAAGAGAAATAGCTTGATAATACTGCTGCTTCTTCCCTTGTTATATCTTTATTGGGAGCAAAATTCCTACCAGGTAAAACATCTTGAAACTTATAATTATCTTTTGCATTGTTTATATATTCTCCTACTTTTACAACATATCTGTACCACCATTCTTCACCATTAATATCTGAATATCCAAAAGTTTGTACTTTATTAAGCTCCTTTTCATTTGATTGATATTCTTGATTATTTTCATCATCAACATTTTGCTCTATTTTTTCATACTCTGCATCTATTTGTAGAAGTCCTTGTATCTCTGCTGTACGACATAATATTTTTATAAACTCAGCCCTACTTATATTTTCATCGGGTCTAAAAGTATAATCTTCATATCCATTAAATATTTTTAGTTCATTGGTTGCCCAATAAATATAATCTGCTGCCCAGTGGTCAAATACATCATAATAAAATATATCTGCTGAAGCTGTATTTATATTACAAATAATCATAGTTGATACAACTATAAAAGCTATGATTGTTTTTTTCAAATTCACTATTTATTCCCCCTTAACCTAAACAGGCTAATTTACAATATATAAACTTAAAATTACATGCTATAATTTATTATACCACAAAAATAATGCCCCTACACAAATCTAGTGAAGGGGGATTAATCTAATTATCACATTTAATGTATTCATCATTAATACCTAAAGCTAAAGTTTTAATAGCAAATTGATTTAATTTATCTAGTATCAAAAATTTTAACTCTTCCTCGTTATCTATATCTGGATGATAACATACTTCCATCCTCATCAACATGTCATTTACATATTTATCCATATAAAGAGTGTAATATCTAGTTGCTATGTCATTAATCACTTTTAACGAATCACTCTCTTTATAAATTCTGTTTATAATGCCTTTTAATAAATCATCTCTACACTTACTTTTGATTTGACTATTTATCACCTTTTCTTGCTTTTGTAATGTTTTTCCTTTCCTATACATACTCCAAGCTAGCCCTAAATACATAGTACAAAAAACATTTAACAGTTTATAATCGAATATTACTCCTTTATTTTCTATCTCTTTTATATCATCTTTTATAATATCAACTATTGAAGAAATAGCTTTACTACTAAAATTATTAAAAATAAGCATAACGTCATTATCAAACTTATTGTAACATATCCTTTCTGCTAAAACTACTTTATAATCTGTTATTTTAAGAATATCCAATATAATCACTCCTAAGCAGGAACACATTAAACATATTAAGTAAATATAAAATTAATCTTTATTCATCTCTTTATCCCCTATTTCTTTTACATTAAATATTCTGTTTTCAATAGTTACAATCTCTTCACTTCTTATATCATATAGTTTATAAAAATATTCGTTTATATATGTAATTTCTCTTTTTATTTTCATTAAAATCTCTTCTCTATTACAACTAATATTATTTAATTTCTTATAATATTCATTAATACTTTTTACTCTGTTTATTATCTCACTTGTATCAGAGCCTATTCTTATTTTCAAGTTCATTAACTTATTAGGATAATATTCATATAACTTTTCTCCTACTTTCTTAGCTACACACTTAAAATAAAATTCAAATAATGATGAGTTTAAAAAAGCTAATAAATATTCTAAACTTATTATGTTTGTGTATTCTTCCTTAACATTTAAAATATATACATCAGCACTACAAAGAACTTTGTCATAATCAATAATAAATTTATTGTTTTTAGATTTAAATGGAAATATTATTTTGGGTTTTTCAAATAATTTTAGTTCTCTCCCCCATTGAAGTTGATACCATTTCCTAACTCCTTTTATACATTCTCTCCTTTTACTAAGTCTTTCTTTATATGGACTTATATGACTAATCACCTTTGGATAATCTGATAAATCTTTTATTATATCAGTATATAATATATATTTAGACACACTATCTTTTTTATATTTGTGAATATTACTATTCTTTATCCATGGTTTAATTATTTCTTGTTCTAATTGTTCTTTCTCAATAGTTTTTTTATCTACTATAAACGCTTTATCACATCCTGTAATAATACCTTGGTTGCATACACAAATATCTATTAACTTATATTGGCCCTTTTCATTAATCTTATTAAATAGATTCTTTTCTTCACTAGCTAGTAGAACCCAACCATCATTCGCTAGACTACTCTGAGATAATGTAAAAACATTGAAAAAAGTCTTATCATTAATATCAAGATTATCTTTGTTAACCTTTACTCCATCTTTTAATCTATAAATATGAATTTTTTGTTGCTTCAATTCTTCTTTTTTACAACTTATTATTGTAGGACTTATACGTGCTCCTTTGAATACTTTAGAGCCATAAAAATCTACTATGGTTTCAATATTAAATTTATCTTTGATAAAACTTCTTAATCCAATAGCAGATTGTGATTCCTGGAAATATCTAGATGTTATATAAATAAGTCTACCTCTGTTCTCTAATAAATCGTATCCTTTTTTTATGAAGCAATATGACAAATCCGATTTATTCGAATATACATCTTGGTACTTATTCTGTAATTTTTTTCTATATTCTTTATCAATTTTTTTGTGTCCTATATAAGGGGGATTTCCTATTACTAATTGAAATTTACTATTTATTTTACAATCTAAAGTCTTGGTTTCTAATAAAATATCTCCTTGAAATATATTAGGTATTCTTGTTTTTGATGGTTCTTTTATTAACAAAGACAATGTAGTCATATATACTGCAAATTTATCTATGTCAACTCCCCATAAATTATTCTTTAAGATAAATTGATGTACTCCTTTAGCTAACTCATCTTTTATATTAGGATGATTGTTAATAATCTGCTCATAGTTTTTACTTATAATTTCTTTAATTCTGTCATAGGCTTCTATCAAAAAGTAACCTCCACCACACGCTGGGTCAATAATTTTAAAATAAGGATTATATAAGATATCCTCTTCACTAATGCCCTTTGTTACCATATGCTTTACAATGGCTTGTGGTGTATATACTTGACCTAAATATTTTCTTTCTTTAGTCGTA